>CBDUUO010000408.1:0-3761 GCA_965370395.1 uncultured bacterium | reverse complement strand
TAGTTCCTGAGATAGCTTTTATAGGAAAAATGGACTCTGCTTGTCAAGTTCGTATAAATTTACCCGCAATATTCAGTTGACAGATTCTCCCGGGTGCTTATTGCTAGTTAATAAGCTATCTCAAAATTGGCAGTTCATCTTCGAAGACAGAGAAAAAAAGTTCCAAAGGTGCTTTAAAGTTAGAAGTGCCTAAAATGCCTAAAATGAACTAAAATGCCTAAAGTTATGGTGTCGCTATGCTCCATCTATTTTAATAAAATGGACAGAATTCCTCAATTTTAGGCATTTTAGATCATTTTTAATTTTAGCTCATTTGGTGTTGTAAGCACTTTTTATAGATTTAAAACTGTACCATCGGGTGTTAAATGCATTTTTGAGATGGGTTATAGTAACCCTTTTAACCTGAAGATAACAGGAGCTTACCATGAGCGACCGTGAAAAAATATTAGCGGCTTTGATGGATGTACTCGGTGAGGAAGGCTGCGGGGTGTCCTGTGAAGAAGCCACCATATTTCAAGATGAAGAGGGCTGGAAGATGATGCTGGAGGGTTTTATGGAGCCCTGGAAGCTGGGCCAAAGTATAGAGGAGGCCAGAGCGAGCATCAGGGAGTATGCCAGCATGGGCTTTGGCCTGAGTTAATGATAATTAGCCACAGACCCACACGGACATACACAGACAGGCAAAAATTTCCAGAAACATACGTATTAGACAAAATAGTTTCATCCGGATAGTTGCTGCAAATTAGCAAGGATTTTTTATCCTGCGCAGCAGGATGACCGTTTTTGTTTGGCCAATGTCGGCCAAACAAAAGGTCCGTGTGGGTCAGTGGCTAATTTATAAAAAGTGCGGGCCGCGGCTCGACTGAGCTCACCGAAGTCCGTGTCGGCTTGACTTGGGTCGGCACGGTGTCCGACCCTACTACTCAGGCCTGACACCTGAACACTGACACCTGGAACCCGCCTGTACGGCGAACCCTGAACTTTGAACCCAGAACCCTGAACCTAGTTAGCGGCGCGCATGCGCAGGTTGATCTCTAATCTCTCCAGGGACAGCCGGATCACATCTTTGGCTTTGTCGGTCTTTTGCATGTAATCTTCAAAAAATTCTTTCACTTCCTGTTCCCTGTTCAATCCGGCCAGCGGGACAATGGCGGCGACAACTCTTTCATACAGCATCGGGTGGAACTGCTCGATTTGTTCCAGGTTGGACACATACCAGTCCCACAGCAGGGGAATGGCGTAAGGATTGGCGGCCATGGCGACAACCGGAATAAACTTATTGCGGGCCGGCACCTCATCCAGAATATATTGCTGGGATTTTTTTATTTGGGCTTTTTCTTTAAAGCAGCCCAGGGCCATCAGGATATTCATGCGTTCATGTTCGATCTTCGATGATCGAAACTTCTGTCCCAGCCACTCGAAAATCTGTTCATTGCCGGTAAATGCCCCGATCTGCAGGACACTTTTCATGAGGTCCGGGTGCACCGGCTTGCCCTGCATCAGGCCTGCAAATTGTTTGCGGGCAAACGCGGTTGCACTTTCGGAACCGCTGAGTACTGCGTGCCAGAGGAGCTGTTCCCGCAGGATAGCGGTGGTATGCTTTTCATCGGGTGCCGGTTCGAATCCAATATTTTTAAGTACCGCTTCAAACCGGGGCCGAACCAGAACTGCTATTTTTTCTTTGATTGGGTCGCCCATCACCAGAGCGGCATGCTGCAGATTATTTGAGATACTGATTAGCGGCAAAAATGCGTCTTCATTTTCATAGAACGAAAGAAATCCCAAATAATCAGCAATGGAGGCTTTTGCGCTTTTGCACAGTGAAAAAAGATCGTTTTGCAAACCCCAGCGATCTTCGGATGGCAGCGATTGATCGCGGACCCGTCGGCCGAGGGCGTCCAGATTTTCAGTATCGTCATAGTTAACGATATAAAAACCGGTCTGTCGATCATTGACCTTATAAGTATTTGTATGTTGCGGGATTTCAATTTCGTGTTGGGAGCCGTCCATCAGGAAGGTCAGTCGCTGCGTTTCTGCAGTTTCTGAAAAAAAGCAAATTGTGATGGGCACCCGCCAAATTTGATCGGCGTCATTCGGCAGAAATGTGAACCTTTTCTGGGTCAATACCAGTTTGTTTCCTGTCTTTTTAACTGAAATCACTGGAAATCCCGCTTGCTCAATCCAGCTTTTCATCATTTTGCCAATCGGCTGTTCAGATGCTTTTTCAAAAGAATCCCAAAGATGCTCACTGGCGGCGTTGGCGTACTCGTAAGTTTTAAGGTAATGCTGCAGCCCTTTTTGAAAGTTGTCTGCCCCGATGTATCCTTGAATTTGCCGCAAAATACTGCCGCCTTTGCTGTAAATAATCGGAGCCGTACTGACATTGATAACCACATGTTCGCCTCCCGGAATCTCAATCGCAAAATTTTCCAGGAGCGCATCCCGGGCCATGGCGCTACCGGTCTGCCCATAGAGAAATTGTTGCCAGGTTTCCCATTGGGGGTAATAGTGATCAACAACGCCATAACCGAAATAGGTAGCAAAGCTTTCGTTTAGCCACAGATATTTCCAGTCCATGGGCGTGACCAGATTGCCGAACCACTGGTGGGCAATTTCGTGGGCGATGACTTCACAGATTCGTTCTTCCCCTGATTTTGAAGTAATATCCGGGTAATGAAGCAGTAAATTTTCGCGAAACGTAATCGCCCCCCAGTTTTCCATAGCCCCGAATGCGAAATCAGGAATCGCAATTAAATCCATTTTGGGGAGCGGATAAGGGATGCCGTAATACGCCTCGCTGAACGCCAGGGATTTGCGGCCGAACTCGAGACCGAACTTTGCATAAGGTTTCATGCCGGGCAACGTGGCCACCCGAACCCGGGGATCTTTGGGGTCCTGGGTAAATTCAAACTCTCCCACCCCGAAGAACACCAGATACGTGGACATTTTGGGGGTTGTTTCGAACGTGACGCGTTTTTTCCCATTATCTAATTGGGTTTCTTCGGCTATGGCACCATTGGATATGGCGACCAGATCTTTGTCGATCTCCATTATAATATCAAAAGTCGCCTTTTTTGCGGGGTGATCCATGCACGGAAACGCTCTTCTGGCATCACTTTCTTCAAATTGGGTCACAGCGATATATCTGGTTTTTCCCGAACGGGTATATTGACTCCGATAAAAACCGGCCATTTTGTCGTTGATTTGCCCCTCAAAGCGAATCTTGATACGGATGCCGCCTTCCATTTGTTGAGGAAGCAGAATTTTCAATTCTTCCTTTTCCGTATTCTCCTCGAAGGCACAATCTGCAAAATCATCATCCAGCTCGACAGCACAGCTTGAAATAGTTAGGTCAAGTATGTTCAAACGTAACGCCTCTATGGCTGTTTGGGCTTCAACTAAAAGCGTTACATTCCCTGCGAACGTAAAATTCGTAAGATCGGGAATGAGATGGATCCGATAGTTTTTAGGCGCTACATGCAGCATGGTTCCTCCTCAAGGCGAGTGATTGGGAAAAAGATATTATTGACAGTTTCGGTGAAATGTATTTTTAAAGGAAGAAAGTATAAAGAAATAAGAAGAACCTGTCAATGTTGCCGGCTGCTGGCTTCTGGTCGCTGGCCCCTGGCCGCTGGTTGGCGGCGTAGGGCAGCCTTCAAAATAGTTATTAATTATCTGTTATAGGTTATTTAAATCTGGCGTTGTTGCAATTGGCTTTATATTCATACTTGTCAATACCAATAACGAATAACCATTAACTA
>CBDUUO010000407.1:0-3765 GCA_965370395.1 uncultured bacterium | reverse complement strand
ATGCAAGTGCGAACATTGGGCATGCCATTGACAATCATCCTGCACTCATAACAAAAACCCATTCCACAATAGACGCCCCGGGGCGCATGCTTTCGCGTCACCCGCAAAACCCTCAAACCGTTGGCCAACAGCGCCTCTGCAATTGTCTGCCCGCTGCAAGCTAAAATGGTTTTGCCATCCACTTCAATTTCGAATTTTTCGTCCATAGCCATATCCGAATCCCCAACCCGAACCGGCCGGCTGGCGCGAAGCGCAAATCCCGGTTTTTCGGGGAACCCAACAGGTCAGAATCGTTCATCTTATTTTACAAAATGATTATTAAGATGCCAATCCGCTGGTTTGCCCCTTAAACCGGCTTAGCTTTAAAGGCTCGATGGGTATTGCCGGTGGTTCGTCGCAAATCATTTGGGATATTAATTTTCCGGTGATAAGCGACAGCCCGATACCATCGCCTTCATGACCGGCCGCCACGTAAAATCCCGGTATTTCGGTTTCTGATATGATGGGTAGATGATCCGGCGTAAAAGGCCTGAGCCCCGCATAACTTCGAATAACTTTAATATCCTTTATCACGGGAAAAAAACGAATGGCTCTTTGAGCCATGGCATGTAAGACTTCAATCTGGCATGAGGTGTCCATGCCCACGAACCGCCGACTGCTGCCAATAAGAAAATTCTGTGCTTCGGTGGGTTCGAAAACGAGTGCAACCCCGTATTTTTCCATTTCGGGTGTTACATTGCGAGTATAATCACTGTTTTCAAATTTGCCCATCATATACCCGAATTCCATTACTTTTCGTCTTGCAACGCGGAAAGTGCGCTCAGCCACCAGCATCTGGCCTTGTCTGGGCCTGATAGGGATATCCAGCCCCACCAGTTTCCCAATTTCGGGTGCCCAGGCGCCGGCAGCATTGACTACTCGCTTGGTAACGATCTCCTCTTTTTCGGTAACTACCCTCTCGATGCAGCCATCGGCATCCAGCCGAATGTCGGTCACAGCACTATAAGTCAGGACTCTAGCTCCCAGCTTTTTTGCGCCATGAACCAGTCCATAGGCCAGGGCCATAGGGTTCAGGGAACCGTCACAATCGGTCTCCATACCGCCCACAATATCGGGCGCCAGATAAGGTTCATCCTCATGGACCTCATACTTATCCAGAATTCTGACCGGAAGTCCTTCGGCAGCCAGCTGGGCGCAAAACGTTTTTGCCACCTCCATTTCCTCTTCGTTTTCAATAGCAAGCAGGCTTCCCTTCTGTGTCCAACTGATATCATAATCCAATTCATTCGCTATTTCCGGAAAAAGATCCTGGCTGAGTTTGGTCAATTGACTGTCGAACCCGGGTGTCTTATCACAAACCAAAACATCCCCTTCGCCTCTGCCGGAGGTTCCGGCAGCAATAGCTCCTTTTTCCACAAGAATAACGTCTATATTATTATTAACCAGAAAGTATGCAATCGCTGTTCCGACGACCCCTCCGCCGATAACGACTACATCAGCAGTTTTGGCTGTCTTCATCTTATCTCCAGAATAGCGCTCAACTAAGCACTTTGCGGCATCATATCGACAATTTATTGTCGATTTTAAACGATTTACTGTATTTCAAAGTTAAAAATAAGCTAAAATTAAAAGTGACCTAAAGTGACTAAAGTTAAGGAATTCTGTCATTTTAAAAAAAGATGGAGCGACACGCGGCGCAAGCGCCTGCGCTGCGCGAGCGAATCCTTAACTTTAGGCACTTCAAACTTTAGTTCACTTTAGACACTTTCTACATTAACCCCACCTCACCCAACATTCCACGCAATTCGCCTTTTTGTTCTTCAGAAATAGGGAGAAACGGTCTGCGTGGTTTTCCTCCCGCTTTGCCGATCATATTCATCGCCTCTTTTACTTTCGCTAATAGTTGGCCCTCTTCCAGGTAACTCAGCAATGGAAGCATCTTGAAATAAAGCGCTCTGGCTTTTTCATACTCCTTATTCTCAGCCAGCGTGACCAGCTCAACCGCGGTCTTGGGCATAAAATTAGCGACGGGGGCCACCCAACCACGGCAACCTAAAGAAAAAAATTCATAGGCCAGATCATCCCATCCACACCACACATCGATTCTGTCGCCGCAACGCAGCATAATTTCATGAACCCTTTTAATGTCCCCGGTGCTTTCTTTAAGGTATAAAATATTATCGATGGCCGCGAGCTTTTCAATCAGGGGGGGTAGCATATCGACACCTGAAAACCCGGGATTATTATAGACCATTATCGGAATCGCCACATTTTCAGATATGGATTTGTAATGTTCGAATAGGTCTTCCTGGGTCGGCAAGCCGTAGAAAGGCGCAACAATTAGGGCGGCATCAGCGCCGGCGTCTTTCGCATATCCTGTCATTTCAATAGTCTCTCGGGTGGAGTTGGCAGCGGTACCTGCTATTATTGGAACTCGGCCCTTCACCTGATCGACCGTGAGATCAATGACGCTTTTGCGTTCTTCAATTGACAGATTGGCAAACTCGCCGGTACTGCCCAGACAAATGACGCCATGGATCCCTTCCTCAATATACCAGTCGATGTTTTCCCGCAAACCGTTTTCATCCAGTTGCTCATCTGCAGTGAAAGGGGTTACCATCACCGTGAAAACTCCTCTCAATTTGTTCATTTAAATGCCCTCCATTCTTTTAGCTCAAGAGAAAACCGTTTTTAAGAGGATCATCGGGATCTATGAATAACTGATTGATTCCCATAATATGAGCACTGCCGGTCACCTCCGGGACAACAGCCGCAAATGGACCGATCCGGGTCTCCTCGACGATCCTGGCCTTGAAAATGCTTCCGATGATACTCTCATGAACGAACTCCTGGTTGAGCTTTAATTCGCCCTTGGCATGCAAAACGGCAAGTTTGGCGGAAGTGCCGGTGCCGCAAGGCGACCGGTCAATTCCAGCCTCAGCAAAAAATACCACATTTTTTAAGTGGGCATCAGGCGAAGTGGGGTCCCCGTAGAACTCTACATGCGTGCACTCATTGATAAAATCCATTTCGGGATGCTGGATCTTCACCTGGGCATTCACCGCTGCTTTGATCCTTCTGCCTATATCGATGACCTTGCGCGCATTTTCGGGAAGAATCTCAAGGCCGACGGCGTCCGCCGGCAGGATCGCATACACATTGCCGCCGTAAGCCACATCCATGATAATTTTCCCCAGTCCAGGGACATCGACCTCGGCGTCTTCGGCCATCACAAATGAAGGTATGTTTTTAAAAGTAACGCCCTTGGCTTTTCCGTTTTCAACATCCACACGAATATGTGTCAATCCGGCAGGGGTATCCAATACGATATGGGTTAGCGGCTCCTCCACCTTGACCATGCCGGTTTCCACCAGGGCGGTACAGACACCGATGGTGTCATGGCCGCACATGGGCAGGTAGCCCGTGGTTTCAATAAAAATTACCCCGATATCTGCCTCGGGGTGAGTCGGTTCGGTCAAAATTACGCCGGACATGATATCGTGACCCCGGGGCTCAAACATCAAAGAGGTTCGTATCCAGTCCATGTTTTCTTTTAAATAGGTCATTCTTTCCACGATGGTAGATCCGGGGATATATGGAATTCCTGCGGTAATGGTTCGGGTGGGTTGCCCGCCGGTATGGGTGTCGATTGACGAAAATACATGCTTAATTTTCATTTTTGTTGCCTTTCGCTATCTTGGTTTCAGGTATCAGGTGTCGGGTGTCAGTAAACAGATGACAGAGAACAGAAAACAGAATACAGAT
>CBDUUO010000406.1:0-3772 GCA_965370395.1 uncultured bacterium | reverse complement strand
AGCGACTCCTTAACTTTAGATCACTTTTAACTTTTCCGGTTTATCCGGGTTAGGTATAAATAAGTAGAAAATAGAAGCCCGAGTTGGCGATTGGCTGGGAGATCGTTTTTTGAAGCAAAGAAACTTATATACGAAGCTCAATTTAATTTTTGGCCTTTTCTTTTTCTTTCCGGTCCTGGGATTTATTTTCTTTAGTATTAAATACGACATGCTAAAAGACAAGTACGTCCCTTTATTCTTTCTGGGCATCCTGATCTTTTCTTTTGCCGGCTTTACGATACTGAAAAAACTATTTGATAAAATCGCCAACATATCGCAGCAGGTGTCATCCGATTACCTCAGCGATTTTTCAGATGATCAGCTTTCGTCCGGTGCCGACGAACTTCAAAACATTGTGCATTCCTTCAGCGCCATCGAACAACGTTTTAGCAAAACGTTCCATGCGCTTGAAAAAAAGGCTTCCGAGATATCCATCCTTAAAGACCTTTCAGAGCTTTGCTATGTCACCTTTGATCCGGAGGAGATTCTTCACATAACGCTGGAGCGCGCCCTGATGCTGACCAATTCAGATCTCGGTTCAATCCTGACCCTTAATAAGACTGAACCCAAAACTTTCATGGTTAAAGCGACTGTTGGTCTTGGGAAATTTGTCAAAGCCGGGGACCGCATTGATTTCGAAACCAGCATCGCCAAATATGCCGTCATTAACAAATCGCCTCTGGTCGTTGAGGATATCGAAAATGATAATCGTTTTGGAAGAGCTAGCCTGGCACATTACGGGACGAAATCCTTTGTCTGTATGCCGATTAAAACCAGCAAGGATATTTTTGGCGTCTTGACGATTTCATCGAGGCACGATCGCGTTTATACCCAGGAAGATGTTGAGGTGTTAACACCCCTTTTGAGCAATGCCGCTTTTACCTATGAGAATCTGCGCCTGCTCAAGGAAAATGAACGCAACACGATGCACCTCAAGTCCATTGAAAGGATTTTTAAAATACTCAATTCCAGCTTTAGAGATACGGAATTGCTGCATGCGGTGCTGAATGAACTTCAAAGCGTGGTCCCCTTTGATCTTGCAGTTGTGCTGACCGTAGATGATGCTAAACCCGGGCATCTGAAAGTTTTCGACTTGCTGATCAGCGGGCCTTCAAACCTTACGAAGGGAACCAGCTATCCGATCAAAGGCTCAATTATTGAAAAAGTATTCAAGCAGGAAACCAGCCTCCTGGTGGACAATACCGGTTCGATAGCCAACTCGCTGGACCGTGAATTTTTTGCTGACCACGGCTGCACATCCTGTCTGCTGGCCCCTTTAAAAAGCGACGGTATTGTTACCGGCATTTTAGCGCTGGCAGCGAAAGATGTCGGTATTTTCTACAATGCCCACAAACTCATCACCTGGATCGCCAATGGTCTCTCACTGGCAATTGAACGCAATCGGCTGTCCGCGGCGGTTGTCAAACGAAATCAGGAATTGGATACCATCCGCCAGGTCGGCAGTGCCCTGGCGTCTTCCACATTTGATATCGGCAAAGTTCTGAAATACACGATGGATATGATCCGCGAGGTGATGAACATCGAAGCCGGTTCTCTGCTTTTTCTGGAAAAAGACGAACTTGAGATCGCCGTCGCCTTCAATATTAAGATTAAATCCATGAAAAAGTTCCGCCTCAAGATCGGCCAGGGAATTGCCGGGTACGTGGCTGCCAGGGGCAAATCGATCCTGGTCAATGATATTGAAAAATCCCCCCATTTTTTCCCGATGGTTGATGAATCCTCAGGTTTTCAAACCCGATCGGCGCTCTGTGTGCCCATGGTATCACAGGGAAAGGTCATTGGCGTCATCGAGGTGCTCAATAAAGTCAACGGTGAGTTTGATACAGATGATAAGGACCTTTTGCAGTCTATTGCAACCTCCGTATGTATTGCGCTGGAAAATGCGCGTCTTTACAAAGAGACCGTTTCCATGGCCGAACAGGAACGCGATATCCGGCATATGTTCCAGAAATTTGTCCCCAAAGAAGTTCTGGATAAAATCCTTTATGATTCTGAAAACGGCAAACCGGTGGTTGAAGAATTAAAAACCCTTACATTGCTCAATATCGACATTCGTGGCTTTTCAGAGCTTTCCCGCCAGATCGGCTCTCAAAAAACGGTTTCGCTTCTAAACAACTTTTTTTCAGTGATGGGTGGTATCGTGTTCAAGCACCATGGGATCGTGGATAAATATTTAGGCGATGGATTCTTAGCCCTGTTCGGTGCACCGGTATCCAGCACCGAGGACGCTGATAATGCCATCGCTGCTGGCGTTGAAATGAAAAAATCCCTGGATGCAGTGAATCGATTTCTGGAAAGGAAATTCGGCGCCACCGTCCATATGGGAATCAGCATCCATACCGGTGAGGTGGTGGTTGGAAATATCGGGTTTGAGCAGAAGATGGACTACACGGTGATCGGTGATCCCGTAAATACGGTCTTCAGGCTGCAGAACCTTACCAAATCATTTCCGGATGGGATCTTAATCAGCGAAAACACCTTGCGGGCGGCACGGACCCGCCCCGAAGTCGCAGAAATCAAAATTTCAGCCGATCTTGATAAGGAACTCGGCGGCAGGAAAGTATTCGAGCTGCTCGGACGAAAAACAGACAAACCTTATGTTGTGGCTGCCAATTAGAGGCCCCCGGAGGGCACCATGGAAGATATGGGGTATCAGGGGTATTTAAAAGGACAGTTTCTAATGGCGATGCCCGGGCTGGTGGACCCCAATTTTCATCAAACGGTGACCTGTATGTGTGAACACAACTCGCAAGGCGCTATGGGGCTGGTAGTCAACCGGGTCCATTATGCCTTAACGGCGAAGGATATTTTTAAAGAGCTAAAAATTGAGCACTCGCCAAAGGCGGAAAAGATTCCGATCCACATAGGAGGCCCGGTACACATTGCAGAAATCTTTGTACTTCACAGGCCCCCGTTTGACAGGGAGGCGTCTTTAAGGATTACGCATAATCTGGCCATGAGCAATACAAGGGACATTATCGAGTCAATTGCATTGGGCAAAGGACCGGATTCATATATCATCGCACTCGGGTGCGCCGGTTGGGGTCCGGGACAGCTGGAAGCTGAAATTAAAGAAAATGCCTGGTTAACGGTTCCGGTGTTCGAGGAGAATATTTTTGAGATGCCGGTTGAAAATCGTTGGGAAGAGGCGGTAAGGAAGATGGGAATCGATCCGGCGCTGCTTTCAGACACTGCCGGGCACGCTTAATCTGAGTTCTGGTTTTACCTAAGCGCTTGATTTGGCTTTCGCTTTTGGTTTTTTTTTCTTCAAACAGTCTTTATCTTTTCTGACAAAAGCGCAAAGTTTCGGATTATAATATTCTTTGCAATTGAGTGGATTATAAAGCGGACATTCCGGATGCTTTTCGGACATAAACACTCTTTCCCTTCTTGAATTAAATTCCCGAGGCGAAAACGCCGTTTTTGTACCATAAAATCTCTGGCTTTACAAGGTATTATATCACAATTCACCGAGGGCTGAAAGGCGCCCATTGATTCCACCCGGGCGAACGCTGTAGCTTTGCCAGTTAACCCTCCTTTTCACCGCATATACCGGTTGTCATAAAAATATTCCGTTTGCCAGATTTTCTAACAAGCGAAATGGTGGTGTGTATTAGAGCGTTTGCATCAGGCCATATTGGACGTTATCGACAACCCGGAGAAGACACAACAAACTACCGCTATCGGAACGTTATTTTGACAAACGCTCTAG
>CBDUUO010000405.1:0-3782 GCA_965370395.1 uncultured bacterium | reverse complement strand
CGGTTTCAAAATAAAGCCCGAAGTCGCTGTAGTTAAACATTCGGGCTCCCTGCAGGATACCAAATTTGGCATCCTCAAGAACAATTGGCGCCTGGTAGTCAAAGCGGGTGTTGTCTCTTTTTTCCGGATTTGAATTCATCAAACCACCTCAGGGTGTTTATTTAACACCTAGAAATGGTAAAAATCAAGTTTTTATCGCGATTAATTTACAGGTTGCTTATATCTATATTTTTCAAGAAGGTCCTGGATGGCTTCTTCAAGAAGATCATTTTGTCGTTTTTCCAGTTGAGCGGCCAGAATTCTGATTTCCTTGATTAAATCAGCATTCAGGGTGGTGTTATACATCTTTCTTTTAGCCATATTCAATATTTTCACTCACGTGTTAACGGTTAACAGCTTCCTTGCGATTGACTGTCGAATTTGGCTGCTTGCCTCGCCGAAAATCAATGGTCGCAGCGATATGCAACCGCAGCTGAACCCATCCGATAATCATATACCCAGACGATATGGGTGGCCCCCAGGTTGGCGGCTCGCTCCAGGACCCGATCCTGATGTTCAGAGGGCCGATAATTGTCTAAAGGCCTGCCCGGATCGGTAGTTTCAGAGATCGTTGCAACAATTTCACAGCCCTGTACCATGGGTTCTTCGGCAACTTTCACTGCCGGAATGGTTTTCGTACAGGCGGCTATAAATAGTACGCTGATGATCCAAAGCAATTTTTTCATTGAAAAAGCCAGGCCCTTGAAATTTTTTTAATCATAGAAATCAATATCTTTTTCTGCTGTCCAGATCTGTAATTATTTTAATATAAATAACCGTTTATGTCAAAATTTAAGTCGTATCCAAAGGTTAAAAATTTAAATATTATATGTAATAATAAATAGTTATACCGGTTGTCATAAATATGTTCCGTTTGCCAGATTTCCTAACAAGCGAAATGGTGGTGTGTAACGGTTTGAAATTATTATAAAAGAAGACAACCGCTATCTTGTTGTTTTTATTGAAAAAAACCTAGATTTTTACGGAACAATGTGCCATATTTCAGTCAATGGCACCGCCTTTACGCATTGCCCATCGGGAAAACGCGAGCATCGAAGAATTCAAGTTGGATGAAAAAAATTATTGAATTCAAAAAACACCAGAAATTCCGATATGTTATACTTCAAGTCCATTGTAGAATATACTAAAATCTTTTAATAAATTCACCAATGGCCCTATGAACTTTTTGGGCCCCCTCACCCAGTAAAATTCCATGGCGATCAAAATTAAAGAGCAAATACTCTTTTTCCGAAGTCCCGATCAGCTCAAAAATTTTGCGGGATCCTTTGGGATCCACAACAGGATCGCCGCGGGATTGGACAACCAGCGCCGGTACGTTTAAATCAGCTAATCGCGGCTCTAAATCATCCATGAGCCGATCGAGTTCCACCACCCCGGAAATCGGATTGCGCGAATAGTTGATATGAGGATTTTCAGGTTTGTTTTCCACGAATTCCTTTTTGGCCCCCACCTGCCGTGCTCTTTCCATCAAACGATTCCACATGTCCACCGCGGGTGCAAAACGCGAAGAAAAATCTTTAAGCCGCAGGGGAGCCGAAACGGCAAAAACACCTGCTACCGCCTTAACCCGCACAGCAAGATCCAGAGCCAGGCCGGCTCCGGTTGAAAAACCACCGGCCACCACACGTTTGCAAATATTGCTGATGATGGCGTACCCGTGATCGACGGAATTTCTCCAATCCAGATATGAGCGCGTTGCCAAGTCTTCCGGAGATGTTCCATGGCCCTTTAAACGCGGCGCATAGACCCAAAAACCCAGCCGGCCTAAATATTCAGCCAGCTGTCTGACCTCTAAAGGCGCTGCCATGTATCCGTGGCAAAGAACGATACCCAAATCCTTGGAGCGTCCTTTGATCAGAAACGGCATGCCCACCGATATCGGTTTTGTTTCCCCTTCGACTTTAAATTCTTCATAATCTTTTTTGAATTCGATAACCGCTTGCTCTTTCAGGTAATTGGCAACTTTCCTTTTAATCCAGAAACCGGGCTGAGAGGCCAGCCGGTTTACCGTGTGCTGTAGATCGGTCAACGGCTCAACGGCATTGGCCATCACCTCAATCGGATTATCAATCCGTGCCCGATGAAAATCATAGGGCGAAGAGAATTTCGAAGGATCTTTGACCAGTATATTGTCTTTTTGGGTTATAATGCCCTTATCAAGGGCCACGGCCATGAAATCTTTGACTTTGTGGTAGCGGTCATCGGTCAGTAGAGGCACCTGGTCTTCCTGTAGACTGCGGTGCAGGCAAAAGTCGGTTTTCTGCGGAATATGGGTGGCTACCAAAAAAACCCGTCTTCTTAAGTCCGATTCGTCGATTTTTTTTGATCGCATCGCTCGCAGCATCGAGGCAAAGAGATGATCGTGATTTACGGTGGTCAGATTGTAAATGGCGGTCATATACCGTTGCATCAGTTTTAAGGCCTCGATCCGCATTCGGGTTCGCGAGGGTATGGGATCGTCAAAATTGATGCGCCGCTTGGCTGAAATATCCATATTAATCGGTGAGTATTGCAGGCACTCAAATATCTCAATGGGCTCCCCAAAGCGAACATCGATATCCACTCCGGAAAGAAGCATTGAGCCTTCGGTCATCAGTTCTTCAATGATGCGCTGCGGCAAATCATCCACCAGGCGGACCGCCAGGCTGCTCAAAATATTTTCGCGCGTGCGGATCGGGTAGTAGGTCAGGTTTACCGGAACAATATGGGTTGCACCATTGATCACCGGTTCAAGGTCCTGGATTTGAAACATCTCCGCCAGATACTTGGCTTCATCGGAATTTTCGGCCGTCAATTTCCGTATGCGCTGGCGGTAAAATTCGGTCCTCAGCGCCAGTGTGGCCGCTCCGGTGTGGGGTGGGTGTTTGCCGCCGGCCGCTGAAATCATAAAGCGCCCTTTTTCGATTAATTTTTTGTTTTTGACCATGCGGCCTTCCGGAAAAATGATCCAGTTGGCCTCGCCGGTGAGCAAAGTTTTAACGATCAATCGATCCCGGTCCGGATTTTTGGTGGAAAGAGCACCAACCTTTTCCAGGTATGCGCCAAAGGCCCCTTTGAACAACTCGAATGAAGCCAGCGACCAGACGGGAATTTTGGTTAACTGAAAAATCATATAGGGCATCAGGAAAGTTTCAAGGCGGGTAAAATGATTAATAACAAAAATATTGGGCCCTGCGGGGATATTATTCTCACCGTGATAGGATATTTCGGCCTTGGATAGGTTGACAATCGTTTTTATGGCCAATCCGGTGGTTCGATATGCAAAACGGCTGAGCATACAGGTATCCTTAAAAATTATTCCTGAAAATCAGGAGCTAAAATGGAAGCTGATTAATGGGCAATATTAGAGATCTGGGCCCGCATCCCTCTCCCCGCGACCCCATATACCCGGAAAGCCCTCCTCCATATAAGATAATATGAAATAAATAATCTAAAATCAATAATTTGAGTATAAATCAGCATGGATCATCGACCGCTTTTTGGGTGACCGATAAAATTAAGCTGGAATACCGCCGGTATGCGTGATCCCGCAACGAGAGTCTCTGAGCAAACGAAACTTCAAAAGAAATAATCCGCAGATTACTCAAGTTAAATATTATCCGCAGATTACGCAGATTACCGCAGATTAGATCCACAAATAAAACAAAGTCCGCAGATTACGCAGATTTCCACAGATTAATAAAAACAAAAGCAATCATATATGTCCGCAGATTACGCAGATT
>CBDUUO010000404.1:0-3788 GCA_965370395.1 uncultured bacterium | reverse complement strand
TTAACCATTTTAGACATTAATAATCTTTAGCTTCTATGTTTTTTTTAAATGTCCGCTGGCTCATCCGCGGATTCGACCTCCAGCATCAAATTCATTACATTTATGACCCGAACTTTTTTACCTTCTTCAATCGATTGTTCGGATCTTGCGTTCCATAGCTCTCCGTGGACAAACACCTTGCCTTCCGGCGCCAACGTTTTTTTGACAATCCCTATTTCCCCCACCAATCCTCTCGACCCTGTTCTGGGTTTAGATGTTTGAGCGCGAAATACCAACCCGGCAACAAACACAAAGAATCCGGATATCAAAATGATGGTGGGCAGAAGAACCTTCAACGACAATTTCAAATCCGGACCGGTGTCTTTAAACATCATCAGCGATCCTAAAAGCAGCGAAATGATGCCGGCAACACTCAAAAGCCCATAACTTGTGATTTTCATCTCCATGATGAAAAAAATAATCGCCAGAATAATCAGCAATATCCCCGCATAATTAACCGGTAAGGTCTGCAATGCGAAAAACGCCAGGACCAGGGCAATACCGCCGATCACCCCGGGGAAAATCGCTCCCGGGTGCGATAGTTCAAAATAAAGTCCGGCCAATCCGATCATCAGCAGAATATAGGCGATATTGGGGTTGCTGATCGTTTTTAAAATCTTGGTCCGCAGGCCGGGTTTGATGATTACTTTCTGGGCCTTATCCAGCGTTAAAACGCCTTTATTCTTCATTTTACGGCCATTGAGTTGCCGGATAAGATCATCGATGTCTTTGGCAATCAGATCGATGATGTTTTCTTTTAAAGCTTCAGTTTCTGTCACCGAAACACTTTCCCGGATGGCCTGCTCCACCCACTTTTGATTTCGCCCCCGCTCTGCGGCAACACTCTTGGCATGGGCGACCATGTCGTTGATCACCTTTTCCGACATCTTGCCGCTGATGTCCTTACCTCCGGCGCCGACGGGATGAGCCGCTCCGATATTGGTACCTGGCGCCATGGCGGCAATATCAGCCGCCATGGTAATCATAACACCCGCCGAGGCCGCCCGGGCTCCGGACGGTGATACATAGACAACTACCGGTACCCTGCTGCCAAGAATATCCTGAATGATCAGTCGCATGGATTCGGCCAGCCCTCCGGGCGTATCCAGTTCAATGATGATGCAAGCCGCTTCTTCTTTTTCAGCGTTTTCAATGCTGTTATTAATAAATTCCGCAATCCCCGGACCGATCGCATCGGCGACTTCAACAATGTAAATATCGCCTTTGGCGGCCCAGGCCGTATTTAAAATAAAAAGGCTGCAAAAGGGCAACAACAGGATAATCAAATATCTAAGTTTCATATGGATATTCCTTCATTAGCATCTTCATATCTTCCCACACATCTCGCTTTTTCTCCGGATTGCGCAGAAGATAAGCCGGATGGTAGGTTGGAAGCAATTTTATTCCTTTATAATTGTGGAAACGCCCCCTGAGTCTGGAAATGGGTTCGGCTGTATTTAAGAGCGTTTGGGCCGCAATGCTACCCATTGCACAGATAAAGTCCGGCCGGATGGCCGCAATCTGGCGGTCTAAAAATGGAAAACAGGCCATAATTTCATCGGGTTGCGGGTTGCGGTTTCGCGGCGGACGGGATTTGACAATGTTACAGATGTACACCTGTTTCCGAGTCAGATTGATTGCTTCGATGATTTTTGTCAGCAACTGCCCGGCCGGGCCGACAAATGGCTCACCCTGCTGATCCTCCTCAAAACCCGGACCTTCGCCCACAAATACCAGTTTAGCCGCGGAACTGCCGGAGCCAAAGACAATGTTTTTGCGGTGAACTGCAAGCCGACAGCGTTGACAATCTCCCAGATCCAGACGAATATCCTTCAGGGTTTCGCAGAGCGGTTGAGAGGCTGCGCCCCAGTCCGCCAGTTTTTCAAGACTGCCGGCGCTGCATTCAAACCCCCGATGCCCTTTCGCTGCTAAATCTTGCAGGGTATGGTTTAACGCATCGATCGTTTTTAGTATTTGAGATCTTGATGCCACTGCAAACCGTTATTGCTAGTTTTTTGTGCTTTTCGGAGCTGCTTTAGCGCTCAACCCCTTGGCGATAATCCGATCAAGCAGTATGTGGGCAATCTCCAGTTTTTCCATGGTGGGCAATGATTCTCTGGTACCGTCTTTAAAGAAAAGCGTAACCGTGTTGGTATCGGACCCAAAACCGGTATCCGACGACCCCACCAGATTGCCCGCAATGATATCAAGGTTTTTTTCAGCCAGTTTTTGGGTAGCGTTTTTTTCCAGATCTTTGGTTTCGGCTGCAAATCCCACCAGAACCTGATGCTTCTTTTTGCGGCCAAGCGCCTTCAAAATGTCTTTATTTAGCTGCAGCCGTATAACCAGTTCGTTTTTACCTTTTTTAATCTTATGGGCTTGGCTTTTTTGCGGTCGATAATCGGAAACCGCGGCGCTCTTAATGATCACATCCGCATTTTCCATTTGCTGAAATACGTGGTCCGCCATCTCTTCTGCGGTACAAACTCTGATTGTGGTCACATTCATCGGATCGACCAGATGCGTCGGGCCGGAAATGAGGGTAACTTCAGCTCCGCGATGCTCTGCCGCCCTGGCAAGGGCGAAGCCCATCTTTCCCGATGAGGGATTGCTGATGAATCGTACCGGATCGATGGGCTCGATGGTAGGACCGGCGGTGACAAGTATTTTTTTCCCAACCAGATCTTTGGGTGACAGGCAACCGAGAAATCGATCAAAAATTTGTTCCGGTTCGGGGAGTCGTCCCGGACCGGTGGTGCCGCACGCTAACTGGCCGGAGCCGGGTTCCATTACAACATATCCATCGGACCTGAGCGTGTCAAGATTTCGCTGAACCGCTTGGCTTGCGTACATGTGGCTGTTCATGGAAGGGCAAATCAGAACCGGCGATGTGACCGCCAGCATAAAGGTGCTCAAGGGGTCATCGGCAATGCCGTTTGCCAGTTTTCCAATCATGTTTGCCGTGGCCGGGGCAATAATGACACCATCGGCCTCGCGGGCCCAATCAATGTGCCGGAAAGACGCCTCACTGCCTTCTTGAAACATATCCTTGAAAACCGGCTGCCCCGACAGGGCCTCAAACGTAAGTGCGCCGACAAACCACTGGGCGCTTTTGGTTAAAATAACCCGCACCGCGGCATCCGCCTTTTTTAAGAGCCTCAGGATTTCGATGCTTTTGTAAGCCGCAATACCACCACAGACAGCCAGAATAACTTTTTTATTTTTAATTCCGTTTTTCATTTTCCATCATGGTTTACGATTTCACGTAAAGACCCATCGAGCCTTAAAGAATAGGCGGACCTGGCGGCTTTACGCCAAGCTGAATGTTAATTATTTTAACAGACCGGTTTGGGCGCCTTAGATGGTCGGGGCCACCCAAATTTCAACATAGGTATTAAATCTCTCGTCGGTGATATTCATCACACACCAGCGATGGGCTTTTTGAAACAACAGCATGGTTCGCCCGGACTTAAATGAGCTGATATTCTTCCAATCATCCTTGGCCATATTCTTTTCAAAAAAAGATATTAATGAACTGGATTCAATACGACCCTTTAAAATCAGTACTCCGGCAGAAAAACCCTCGGTTTGGTAGATAAAAGATGATTTTTTGTCGACCTTGAGCTCTCTAGGAACCAGAACATCGCCGAAATCATAATACAGGGCCGGCACCCCGGAGCCGGTTTTCGCTGAGGGTGCCGTGGCGGTGTTATCCTTTTTGGTTAACGACGAACAGCCGCCGACAGAAA
>CBDUUO010000403.1:0-3795 GCA_965370395.1 uncultured bacterium | reverse complement strand
TTCCGATTTTTTTTATTCCCTATTTTCTGGATATTCCGGCATATGTTTTTCTCGGTCTGTGGTTTCTCTTGCAGTTTATCAATGCCGCCGGCAGTCAGGGAACCGTGGGCGGCGTTGCCTGGTGGGCGCATATCGGCGGGTTTGTATTCGGCATGCTGTTTTTAAAACTGTTTGCCGCTCTGCCGGAAACAGGGGTGTCCCGTCAGATGCGTAAATTCACTGTCAAAAGAAAAACACCGCGTCTACAGGTCATCCGTCCGGCAAGTTCCGGAGAGGACCCGCACTTGTACGGCCTGATCAAGATCACGCCGCATGAGGCCGTCAACGGTACCCGTAAACTGGTCAATATTCCGTTGAGATTTCAAAAAAAGATGTTTAACGTAAAGGTGCCGGCCGGAATTCAGGAAGGCACCGTCCTGCGGCTGAAAGGCCTGGGACAGCGCTCGAGTACGCGCGAAAGCGGGGATCTGTACTTGAAGGTCTCCATCGAAGCTTAGGCTTTTGGTTTGGATTTTACAGGGGGTTCGGCCAGCAGGACGGAGACGCGGTTACGCCCATTTTTCTTGGAAAGGTACATGGCCCGGTCTGCTCGACGGATAAATGCGGACAATTCTTCTTTCGGAAAGTACTGGGTGACCCCGATGCTGATGGTAATTTTCGCTTTCTTATCGGGTGTCGGCGAAAAATTTTCAGTTTCCAGACTGGAGCGGATGCGTTGGGCCACCGTTTTGGCCTCGTCACCATTTGTTTCCGGAAGGATCACCGTAAACTCCTCACCGCCATAACGATAGGCAGAGTCATTTGTTCTCAGACAGGATTTAATGATCAGGCTGAATCGGACCAGCACCTTATCACCTTCCAGATGTCCAAAAGTGTCGTTGAATTCTTTGAAGTTATCAATGTCCAGCAGCAGAAGTGAAAGCGGATGTCGGTACCGGTTGTAGCGGTCCACTTCCAATTCAAGCTGGGTGTAAAATGAGCGTGAATTGTAAAGTTTGGTGAGACCGTCCGTGGTGGCAAGTTTTTGCAGCTTTTGCATCATCCGGGTGCGTTCGGTGCTGAGCTGGCGCTCTTTAAGCACCCGCTTCAGCCTGAGCAGCAGCTCTTCAAGCCGCACCGGTTTGATGACAAAGTCACTGGCACCGGTATTGATGGCTTCTTCATAGGAATAGTCGTCGCTGTATCCGGTCACAACAATGACATCGACCCCGTTTTTTTTCTTGATGACTTTGGTGAGTTCAAGGCCGCCCAGTCCCGGCAGCCGAATATCGGTGATGACGACGGAAAAATCATTTTTTTCAACTAATTCAAGAGCTTCTTCAGCAGTGGCGGCTGTCAGAGAGCTAAACCCGGCATTGGTAATATATTCCTGCATCGTATTTCTGACGCTTAAGTCATCATCAACGATTAACACATGAATGTCAGAATTCTTTTTTTTCATCAGTGTCATTAAAAAGTTTGCCTGGGTCCGTCCGGAAAACCGGGGTTGACAGTATTTGAAAAAATTTGATAGGTAAGCGCTTTTATTTGATGTATGCTATTAATATATCCAGAAAGACGATTTGTGTCAACTGACTTTTATATTCTTCAACACTTTCAAGTGCCTATCGAAATTAAAATGCAACAGGAGGCTCGGAAAAAGCGACGTTTGAAATGAAAAATATTAGAAATTTCAGCATTATTGCCCATATTGATCACGGCAAATCCACCTTATCCGATCGGCTCATCCAGGCTGCCGATATCGTTTCAGACCGTGATTTTAAAGACCAGATTCTCGATACCATGGATATTGAGCGGGAACGCGGGATCACCATAAAAAGTCAGACGATTTGCCTGCCGTACACAGCCAATGATAAGCAGGCCTATTTTTTAAACCTGATTGACACTCCCGGGCATGTGGATTTTACTTACGAAGTTTCGCGAGCTCTGGCTGCTTGTGAAGGGGCATTGCTGCTGATTGATGCCAGCCAGGGAGTCGAAGCTCAGACCCTGGCCAATTTATACCTGGCGCTGGAGCATAATCTTGAAATAATACCGATCATTAATAAAATCGACCTTCCATCTGCCGATATAGACCGCGTGCTGATGCAGATCGACGAGGATCTGGGACTGGATCCGGAGACGGCGCTTCAGGTTTCAGCCAAGCAGGGGCTTGGAATTGAACAGGTTCTTGAAACCATTGTCAGGGAATTACCGCCGCCGAGCGGCAATATTGACGGGCCGTTACAGGCGCTTATTTTTGATTCCTATTATGATTCCTACCGCGGCACCGTTGTCCATCTGCGCATTTTCCATGGGCAGATAAAACCGGGGGATACCGTTATTTTCACGTCCAAGCAGGCCACTTACCGGGTCGAGGAAGTCGGCATTTTTCAGCTGGCACGCATCCCGATGAAAACGCTTTCCGCCGGCCAGGTGGGTTACCTTATTGCCGGAATAAAGACGATCAGCGATACCCGCTGCGGAGATACCATCACCCATAAAGATCAACCCTGCGATTCTCCCCTGCCCGGATTTAAAATAGCAAAATCAGTGGTTTTTTCATCCATCTATCCCACAGCATCGGATGGCTACAATGAACTGGCAGTCGGCATGGAGAAGCTTAAATTAAATGATGCCGCGCTGGCATATGAAAAAGATACATCGGTGGCGCTGGGTTTTGGCTTTCGTTGCGGATTTTTAGGGCTTTTGCATCTTGAAGTGGTACAGGAAAGACTGGAACGTGAATACAACCTTTCGCTTATTCTGACAGCACCATCGGTTAAGTATCAGCTGGTCATGAATGATGGCTCTGAAATAACCATCGATAACCCCGCATACTATCCCGAGCCGACCCGGATTCAGACGACCAGAGAGCCATATATCCGGGCGTCCATTATCATCCCGGATCGTTACATGGGTGCGGTGATGAATTTGTGCCTTGATCGGCGCGGGATCAACAAAACCTACCATTATCTCACCAGTGATCGCCTCGAAATGATTTTTGAGATGCCGCTGGCAGAAGTCATTTATGACTTTTATGACCGGCTCAAATCCATAACTCAGGGTTACGGCTCCTTTGATTACGATTTGATCGATTATCGCGAAACCGACCTGGTGAAAATGGACATTTTAATTAATGGCGAACGGGTGGATGCATTGTCGCAGCTGGTACACAAAGACAATGCCGTTGCCAGAGCGAGAGTCGCCTGTGAAAGGCTGAGGCAGGAAATTCCAAAGCAGATGTTTAAAATTGCGATTCAGGGGGCGATCGGCGGAAATATTATCGCACGTAAAACAATCTCGGCCCTGAGAAAAGATGTCACGGCCAAATGCTACGGCGGCGACATCACACGCAAACGCAAACTGCTCGAAAAACAGAAAAAGGGCAAAAAACGCATGAAAATGGTCGGGAAGGTGATGATTCCCCAATCGGCATTTTTGGCGGTGCTTAAATCAGAATCAGACTAATTCGATTGCGGATTTTGGATTTTGGATTTTGGATTGCGGAATGAAAGGGATCGCGTTTAATTCGTTTTATTTGTCTCATTGGTTGAATTGGTTTTTTTAAATCGAACCCATTGAACCCATCAAACCGATTAAACAGTTTACGTTCAGTTCCTTGCGCCTTTTGAGCACCTTAAAATAATAAGATCTGATGCGAAATCCCGCATTCTGCGGGGGTGCGGTGCGCCTAGCGCCTTATATTGAGCTTGAGCATTATAATCTACAGGTAAAAAAAAATCTGGTTATTTAGCAAGAACAAGTGGTATTGAATGTGGGAGCGGCTTGCAGCCGCGACAGTTGAATTCGCGG
>CBDUUO010000402.1:0-3796 GCA_965370395.1 uncultured bacterium | reverse complement strand
TGTAGAAAAAAACGTTTGAATACCGGAACGTTTTTTTGACAACCACTATAAATCCGAGAAAAAATCACTTTTTCAAGGAGACACTGATGGGGGAAAAGTTTAAAGTCCTGTTGTATGAATCCATGCATCAAGAGGGCACCGGACTTCTGGAAGAAAAATGTGACGTCATATACGCCAGGTCTTATGATGAAAAGGAATTAATCGATCAGGTTTCGGATGTAAATGCCGTTATCATCAGGGCCAACGGGGCTGTAACAGAAAAAATAATTGAAGCCGCACCGAAATTAAAGGTTATCGGAAGGCACGGTGTCGGGCTGGATGCCATTGATCTGGCGGCTGCAAAGAAGCGGGGGGTCAGGGTGGTGTATACCCCTCAGGCCAATAAGGAAAGTGTGGCCGAGCACTTCGTCGCTCTGGCGCTCATGCTGTCAAAAAAAATAAGACTGGCTGACATTGCCCTGCGGGATTGTAATTGGCCGGCACGCTATGAACTCATCGGAACCGAGCTCAGAGGAAAAACATTAGGCGTGTTGGGGTTTGGCCGCATCGGTCAACAAACCGCAAGAATTTGCCGGTTTGGCTTCGATATGAGCGTTTTGTATTATGATCCAATTGAATTTCCGGAGGCGGAAAATGAGCTTCATGCTTTGCGGGTCGATGAGAAAGCGCTATTTAAAGAAGCGGATTTTATTTCGATTAATATGCCTTTGCTGCCGCAGACCCAGCACTTTGTCAATGCTGATTTGCTCAAATTGATGAAGCCCAGGGCGGTTTTGATTAATATGGCCAGAGGGCCGGTATGGAACGAAAGGGATGTCGTTGCGGCCTTACAGGAAAATCGAATAGCTGGAGCCGGATCAGATGTATATGAGGTGGAACCGATTACGCCTGACAATCCGCTCCTTAAACTGGACAACTTTGTTGGAACACCACACATGTCCGCCCATACCGAGGAAGCGATGATCCGTATGAGCATGGTTGCCAAAGATGTGCTATGCGTTCTGGAGGGTAAAGATCCAGAGTATCCGTTTTTACCGGACTGAAGAAATGAGTCCGCCCTGAAAGCTTCTTCAGACCCAGAAGGTAGACAAAGGAGACCCGTATGCCGAAAATAACCATATTTTCGCAAGTGTGCAAAGGCGTTGATGACTGTGGCATCTGTGCTCATGTCTGTCCGGAGCAGCTGTTCGAAGCCTGTAAGGAAATGAATGAATCCGGGTATTATCCGCCTAAAATCAAGGATCCGGATGAATGCACCGGTTGTTTGAACTGTATGATCTGCTGTCCGGATTATGCGATTGTCGTTGAAAAAGATGAAGATAGACCAGCGAACAAGCAAGAGGATCATGATGCAGCAAAATAATAGAGTACGAACAGGAACGCATTTTGAGATGGGAAATTGGGCCTGCACGGAAGGCGCAATTGCCGCGGGGTGCAATTTTGCAGCCGGCTATCCGATCACGCCGGCCAGTGAAGTTGCCAATTTGCTGGCCGCCAGGCTACCGAAAGTCGCAGGCACGTTTTTGCAGACCGAAGATGAAATCAGCGCGATCTGTTCGGCTATCGGTGCCTCCTGGGCCGGCTGTAAAGCAATGACCGTTACTTCAGGGCCCGGTATCAGCCTGATGCAGGAAAACATCGGATTTGCGGTGGCCACGGAAACGCCTTTGGTGATCGTTGATGTCCAGCGTTTCGGGCCGTCCACCGGCGTGCCGGCGGTGGGACTGGCCGGCGATATCGTCCAGGTCGCACGAGGATCTCATGGAGATTACCAGATCATTGCACTTTGTCCGGAGAGCCCTCAGGAAATGTTCGACCTGATCATACGGGCCTTTAATCTGGCTGAGAAATATCGAGTCCCGGTTTTCGTAATGGCGGATGGTTTTATGGGTCATATGCGGGAGCAGATCGTGATTCCCGAAAAAGATCATATCCAATTGAAGAATCGTAAAATAGCGGAACCGGCCGAAACCGTTCTTGACCGGCAGGATTTTCTCGATGTCAATGTGGCCCCCATGCCGGTATTCGGTCGCGGCCTTAAGGCCCACGTGACCAGTTCCTGTCATGATGAGCACGGCATGCGGAATCTGACCGATCCGGAGGTCATGCACCGCTATGCCATGCGTCCGATAGAAAAGATACTCAGTCATCGCGACGATATTGTTCAAGTTCAGGATGATTGTGAAGAGGCAACGATTGCGTTGGTCAGTTGCGGCACCGTTTCGCGATCTGCCCGGGCGGCGGCAAGAATGGCTCGAGCTGAGGGATTAAATGCCGGCACATTGCGCCTACTGACCTGTTGGCCGTTTCCGGATAAAGAAGTCCGTAAAGTTGCTGAAAGGGTGGACCACATGCTGGTGCTGGAAAACAACACCGGCCAGCTGTACCCGTATATCAAAGCTGAGGCCGCCCATGCCTGCCGGGTTTCATTTTTAGGACCACAAATCCTGGGTCAGATCCATGACCCGCGATACATCCTCGGTCACATTAAGGAGATAATTCAATGACGGCTACAGCCCATCCATTAAGGCAAAAATACACCCGCAGCCATATTAAGCGTACCACTACCTGCCCGGGTTGCGGTATCGGTACGGTTTCCCAGGCGATTCTGCGCGCGATTGACGAACTGCAGTTGGATATCGATGATTTCATTTTCGTTTCCGGCATTGGTTGTTCAGCCTGGATCCCCAGCCCCTTTTACAACGCTGATACGCTGCATACCACTCACGGCAGACCGGTCGCTTTTGCAACCGGGGTCAAGCTGGGCCTGCCGGATAAACATGTGATGGTCGTCAGCGGAGACGGCGATTTAACCGCCATCGGCGGCAATCATCTGATTCATGCTGCCCGGCGCAATATCAATTTAACCGTTGTCCTGGTAAACAATTGGATCTATGGCATGACCGGGGGGCAAACGGCCCCCACCACTCCCCGGGGCATCAAAACCGTTACCAGTCCTTATGGCGCTATGGAACACGATTTCGACATTTCTCCAATGATCGTTGCCGCCGGGGCTTCGTATGTCGCCCGCTGGACGACGAACCATCCCCGCCAGATGACCCGATCCATAAAAAAGGGAATTCAAAAAAAAGGATTTGCCCTGATTGAGACCGTTAGCCAGTGCCCGGTACAGTATGGCCGGGCAAGTCAACTGGGTGGTGCGGTCGATATGTTAAAGCATTTCAAGAAAAACAGCATCCGGATCAACAAGGCTCAAAAAATGGACGAGGCGGCGCTTCAGGGTAAGATCATTGTCGGCGAATTCATTGATCGTGAAAAAGCCGAGCTGAGTCAACAATGGCTTCAACTGCATTGTGAGATGATGGAGGACAGATAATGGCACAAACCGATCTGACAATCGCCGGCGTGGGCGGTCAGGGTTCGATTCTGGCCGGCGTTATTTTGGGCTCGGCCGCGGTCACCTTTGACGGCAAATATGCCACCCAAACCCAGGCCTATTCCTCCGAATTGCGAGGCGGTTTTGCGGCCGCCTGGGTGATTATCTCCGATGAACCCATTGAGTTTCCCAGGGTAACCCACCCTGATATTCTGGTTGCCCAGGCGCAGGATTCCATTAACCGCTTTGGAGAAGTATTAAAGCCCGATGGAATCTTAATCGCCGACAGTGACATGGTTCATGAGACTCCACCGAAGGTAAAGCACCTTTATAAAGTACCGGCCACGACCATTGCGCGGAATGAAATCAAAATAGCGGTGACTGCAAACATGATCATGCTGGGTGCCCTTTGTAAGATTACCGGGGTTGTAGGCCGGCAAGCCCTGGAGCAGGCGATTG
>CBDUUO010000401.1:0-3797 GCA_965370395.1 uncultured bacterium | reverse complement strand
AATATTCAATCGGAAATATTCAATTATTTGTGACAGACAAAACAGCCGCCCCGGTGGGTCTGCACGCTGTTTTGGTTGACGTTTTCTTTCACATGGCACTCCGAGCAGTCATCCATTTTCATGCGATCCCATGAATTGCGCTTAATTCCGGCGATATTCCTGCCCCAGATATCCCGGCTGTAACCGGAAATGCGGTTTTCTTCATAAACTTTTAAGCTCTCTGATTCGCCAATATTGCCGTGGCAGGTGACACAGTCCATTTGCGCCATTTTCACATGGGCGACATGTGAAAAAAATACGTTTTGCGGCTGCCGGGAATAGATCAGCCAGGGAACTTCCCGCTCCTTGGCAACATATTCGTTTACGAATTTTTCTTCCTCAGGATCCTCACCGTTGACCTCTTCATGACAATCAATGCACTGGGCCAGTTTGGGGACCCCGGAATAAGTGCCGTCTTCTCTGAAAAAATGGCAGCTTTCACACCCATTATCAACCTCCTCATTGTGCAAGGCATGGTTGAAATCAACGGGTTGCTTTTTCTGGGAGTAAAGAACCTGAGGGAAAATTACCCATCCAACAATGAGACTGGCAATCAACCCGAGAATGAAAAACAGAATAATCGGTCCGCCGGCGCCCCCTTCAGCACCGTGGCCGGATCCTTCTGTTTCAGAGGAAGGGGTTATCGGTTCCTGATCCGCGACCTCGGCTGAAACCTCATTGGCTTTCTCATCAGTGCTCATGGAAACTCCGTTTAATTAAAGTTGCTATTATTTGCTAGCCCGATCCCTTTGCGTTAACGCACTTTAAGGAAAATCCTTAAAACCAAAAGATTAAAAACACAATATTTTCAAAATATTGTGGTCGTTCTGCAATCATAAGCGCCGGAAATAAGCCTGCGGTTGTGTACCTTATCGATTTGGTTTTTGTCAACAAAAAATCATTGGCCCAGGGCCCCGTAACTGTGCAAGCCGGGCAGCAGGTTGACTCCGAAATAGGTAAATAAAACCGCGGCAAATCCCACAAGAGACAGATAGGCAATGCGCCGGCCGTGCCAGCCGCGCATCATCCGCGCATGCAGCAATGTCGCGTAAATAAACCAGGTGATCAAAGACCATGTTTCTTTGGGGTCCCAGCCCCAATACCGTCCCCAGGCGGAATTGGCCCAGACCGCACCGCTGATGATGCCAACGGATAAGAACAGGAAACCAAACAGCGTCATCTGGTAGCCGAGCTCATCCAATATAACGCGTTCCGGAAACATGACCAGCAGTCGTTTTTTGAAGTCTTCGGGCATGCGGCGGACGAGAAAAACGCCGATGTAAAAAACGAAACAGATCGGCAGCGCAACGATGACCGACATGGCCCAGTTTCCCACCAGAAGCACCCGGCTAAACAGCAACACGAAGATAAACAATGTCAGCGGCTTGGCAAAATCCAGCCAGCCGGCCTGTTCCTCGTCCCGCCCTTGTTTCATCAGATACATCGCGTTGATACCGAAAGCCGTGGCAAAAGCCGCATAGCCGATAAAGCAGGTAATGACATGCGCGATCAGCCAGTTGCTCTTTAAGGCCGGAATGAGGGGTTGGATTTCGTTGGTGATACCGGTTTTCAATGAGGCATAGGCCAATGCCAGAAAGGCAATCGGCATCGTAAACGCACCGATAATGCGATTGTCGGCCTTGCGCTCGACGACCAGGTAAATCAAGGCAATTGTCCAGGCAAAAAAGACCAGCGATTCGTATAAGTTGGAAAATGGCGCATGCCCGATACCCAAATGGTAGGATTCAACCCATCGCATTAAAATGCCGGCGGTGTTGCCGACCCATCCGATCAGGGCCACCCAGGTTGCCAGCTGGCCGGCGACCGGTTTTTTAAACACCCAGGCAAGAATGTACAAAAAACCGGCCAGTCCGTACACAAACGTAATGATAGATAAGATAAAAGAGCTGTTCATAATTTTCCTCTATTGCCCTAAAATTGCGCCGATATCTTTATTGGGCGGGGAAATACACGGGGGCGCTATTCATTCGACGTCAGGCTGGCCAGGCGCTCGGATAGTTTTGTGACCTTTTTTCGCATCCCCAGTTTATTTTTATTTGAAGTCCCGGCAACCATAATTCGGCTCTTTTTGCCTTGGCTTAAGACATCGACACAGACTTGTTGATGGGACATAAAAAAAGTAAAATAAATTCCGATGATCATTAGAATAAATCCAACGTACACCACCCAGACGCCGGGATCCTGGCTCACCTGAAGCCCGGTGTAGTAACGCGGCACAAAATCTGCGACCGCTATAAACACCTTGCCTTTGCGCATTTTATCAAAACTCGGAAACTTCAACGGTAGTGTTATCTCAACAGCACTGCCGTTTGAGGGCGTTAAAACCCCGATAAATGCTTCACCGATATTATGCTCTCGGAAATTGGCCTGGCGAGTAAATTTTTGCAACACGAAAGTTCCCAAATCTTCAGGAATGACGATGGGGGTATTTATACCGGCCCTTTTGCTGTAAATCATTCCGCTGGCATTGCTGGTCAAATTTAAGATAACTTCATTAGGGGTCAGGCTCCCGTAACTGGCCTGAAAAAAGCTGATGCCTTCATAGCGCAGGGGATCATTAACAATGATATCTTTTTGAACCACTGCCTTTCCCTGTTTGAGGATGGTTAAGCTGGAACGAAATTCTTTGGGGGCACCGGAATCATAAAACTCGACATTAAAATCGTCGCAGCGGATTTCAAAACCCAGCTGCAGCTTTTGATTGTTATTCCTGAGTTGAATGGATTGGGCGCTTTCACCTTCGGCAATGTTGACAAAGCCTTCAAAACCAAAAATGGACCCGATCAGCCCGCCGATTAATAAAACCACAACGCTAAAATGAACGACATAGACACCCAGTCGCGTCCAGCGCCCGCGTTCGCCGTATATGGCAAAGCCCTCAGCGGTCTCCTCTATGCGATGGTATCGAAAGCTGCGGGCAATAATGGGCTGATAGAGCGCTTTTAACTGCTCGGCATCACCATCATGATTGTATTCGGCCTTGTTTTTGAACCGCCGGTAGCGCGCAATGTTGAATCGCGGGTTGCGAACAAAGATAATTTTCCAGGTGGCCTGCAGCCGATCAATTGAACACACCACAATGTTAACCACCAGCAACAGAATCAATGCCCGAAACCACCAGGAATGGTACATATCGAATAACCCCAGCAGCGAAAAGAAGCGGTATAACAATTCACCGAAGGTCTCAAAATAGGCCATCGGGGCCTCGTTTTGAGGAATAAGCGTTCCAATGATTGAAGTCGCCGCCAGGGTTAGCAGAAGGACGATGGTTAATTTAACGGAAGCAAACGTTTTCCATAATCGATCTATAGCTGAAAGATCTGAAGCGATCTCTTTTGAACCCATGATGAATCCTTTCCAACAAAATTAAGAACATGTTCATATCAAAAGATACCGAATGAGGCAATAGCCAAAATATTTTGTTTAATTTCAAAGGCTTCGGTCTATGCATGCCCGACTGGCAATCCATCGTCCGAAAACGTGCGGCTGTATTGAAAAGAAGGCACCAACATGCTAGGGTTGCGTCTCGCAAGTAATTTACAAAATACGGATTGATTTTATCAATCTTCTTTTTCAAAAACAAAGTTGATTAAATCCAAAATAACAAAATATAAAATTCCAAGTTCCAAGCACCAAATTCGACTCGACTGAGCTCGTCGCAGGCCAAATAAATCTCAAATCTCAATTTTTCAATGACCAAAAGTTGATGGTTTCGTAAAAAGTCCTATCGCCAGTCA
>CBDUUO010000400.1:0-3799 GCA_965370395.1 uncultured bacterium | reverse complement strand
TTATAGCGGTTGTCATAAATATGTTTCGTTTGCCGGATTCGCTAACAAGGGAAAATGTAATGTGTAACAGCTAAAAATTATTACAAACATGACAACCGCTATCGGAACGTTATTCTGACAAACGCTCTAATGGTTGATGGTCTAGTTGAAAGATGAAGTAATTAGTGAATCGTGATTTCTTTGGGTTTTTGCTTCTCAGGTTTGGGTACTTCAATTTTCAGCAGGCCGTCTTGAAAATCGGCTTTGATTTTGTCCGAATCCACATCAGCCGGCAGGCTGAAGGCGCGCTGGAATTTTCCGTAGACCCTTTCGCGGCGATAGTAGTTTTCCTCTTTGACCTCATTGTCATGGTTGCGCTCGCCACTGAGTGTCAGAACCCGATCTTTCACATCAACTGAGATGTCCTTTTTTTCCATCCCGGGAAGTTCCGCACTGATGATAATTCTGTCATCCTCATCATACATATCCACCACCGGATGCCAGGTCCCCAGGCTCAAGTCATCATCTGATCGACTGGGTTGGAAAAAAGAATCGGCAAACAGGTGATTCAATCGATTCTGCAAAGTGTTCATCTCTCTCCAGGGACTCCACCTGACTAAGTTCATCATTTTTTAACCCTCCTTAAGTTAAATTAAATTTAGGTCTAAAATATTATTATTTTTATTTCTGACCAATATAATAAATATGATTTTGTTGTTGTCAATATTTTATTATATTTTTTTATTGCATTACTAAAAATATGTATTAATTTAAAGTAATGAAAAATAATAAACTTAAGGAGGAATTCGTCATGAGCAAAATTATCGGAATTGACCTTGGAACGACCAACTCTTGCGTCTCAATTATGGAAGGCGGCGACGCAAAAATTATTGAAAACCCTGAAGGCGGTCGCACAACCCCTTCGATGGTGGCCATTTCAGATAACCAAGAGCGTCTGGTTGGGCAAATTGCCAAAAGACAGGCGGTCACCAATCCTGAAAACACGGTTTTTGGAATTAAACGGCTGATTGGCCGTAAATATGATTCGGCGGAAGTGCAAAAAGACATCACGGTTTTGCCTTATAAAATGGAAAAGGCCGCCAACGGTGATGTTGGGATTCGCTTGTGCGGAAAAATGCATAGTCCGGCGGAAATTTCATCTTTTATTCTGGCCAATATCAAAAAAACAGCTGAGGAGTATCTGGGTGAAACGATTACTGATGCGGTAATTACGGTTCCGGCCTATTTTAGCGACAGTCAGCGGCAGGCCACCAAAGATGCCGGCAAAATTGCCGGGCTGAATGTATTGCGCATTGTCAATGAGCCCACCGCAGCCTCTTTGGCCTATGGTCTGGACAAGAAAGCCGATGAAAAAATTGTGGTGTTTGACCTGGGCGGCGGTACGTTCGACGTGTCGATTCTTGAAATCGGCGACGGTGTTTTTGAGGTGAAAGCCACTAATGGGGACACCCATTTAGGGGGTGAAGATTTTGACCTTAAACTCATCGATTACCTGGCCGATGAATTTAAAAAGGATCAGGGAATTGATCTGAGAAACGATAAAATGGCCTTGCAGCGGTTAAAAGAAGCCGCTGAAAAGGCCAAGATTGAATTGTCCACCTCGGTTCAGACCGACGTCAATCTGCCATTTATCACCGCAGACGCCAGCGGCCCCAAGCATCTGAATTTAAAGATCACCCGTGCCAAGCTCGAGGGCCTCTTCAGCGATTTGCTGGATAACCTTGAACAACCGTGCCGTGTGGCTTTAAAAGATGCCGGTCTTTCTGCTACAGATATCAACGAAGTTATTCTCGTGGGCGGCATGACCCGCATGCCGGCTGTTCAGGAGCGGGTTAAACGCATTTTTGGCAAAGAACCCAATAAAGGGGTCAATCCCGATGAGGTTGTTGCCATGGGGGCGGCCATCCAGGGTGGGATTCTAAAAGGCGATCTGGAGGATGTATTGCTGCTTGATGTTACACCGCTTTCTCTGGGTATTGAGACCCTGGGCGGCGTGATGACCCGGCTGATTGATAAAAATACCACAATCCCGGCCAAAAAGAGTGAAATCTTTTCAACTGCCGAAGATAACCAGCCGGCGGTGTCGATTCACGTCCTTCAGGGCGAGCGTGAAATGGCCTCGGGCAACAAATCATTAGGACGCTTTGAGTTGACGGGCATTCCCCCGGCACCCCGTGGGACCCCTCAGATTGAAGTGACTTTTGATATCGATGCCAATGGGATTGTGGAGGTATCTGCCAAGGATACCGCCACCGGCAAACAGCAGTCGATTCGTATCACCCACTCTTCGGGTCTATCACAGGAAGAAATTGATCAACTGGTGAAAGATGCCGAGCTTCACGCTGAAGAAGATAAAAATAAAAAAGTGCTGGCGGAAGCCCGCAATTCAGCCGACGCCCTGATGTATTCCACCGAAAAAACCCTTCGTGAATTGGGTAAAAAGGTGGACAGCGGTATAAAGGCTGACGTCGAGCAGACAATTGCCAGCCTCAAGCGTGAAATCGAAGGTGAAAACATTGCGGAAATCAAACGCCTGACGGAAACATTGACCCAGATGTCCCATAAGCTGGCGGCCTCAGCATATCAGCAGGCTTCACCGGAGGGACAACCTTATGACTCCCCTGCAGGCGGTACGCATAATTCCTCTGCCGGTAGAGCGTCTAATATCGATGAAGAGGTGGTTGACGCAGAATATGAGGAAGTTAACTGATCCGAACATTTCACGAAAAATATCGTAAAAAAGGCGGCGCTCGCATTGCGGACGCCGCCTTTTTCATACCTAGATTGAGCTTAAGTCATATAAAAAAAAATCTTTATTTCAGTTAAAAATCCGGTTATTAATTAGATCAATGAAAGCAGCCTTTAAAATAATTGGTATCGTAATCCTTTCGGTCCTGGTTGTCGCGGGGTTCTATTTTTATCTGAGCTTGCCGGATGTCAGCGGGTTAAAAACTAAAAATCCCCGAACTACGGCATTAATGCTACAGCGCTACCGGGAGGCGAAGAAAACCGACCATAAATTCAGAATTCGACAGCAATGGATTGATTTTAAAGCCATACCGAAGTTGCTGCGCGAAACGGTCCGGATTGCGGAGGATGCCAGCTTTTATCAGCACCGCGGCATCGACTTTGCAGAATTAAAAGAGGCCATTAAAAAAAACTGGCAAAACCGGGAATACACCCGCGGTGCCAGCACCATTACCCAGCAACTGGCAAAGAATCTTTACCTGTCCACTGAAAAGAGCGTCATTCGAAAAATCAAAGAATTATTGATCACCGTACGCCTGGAAGGCAATTTAAAAAAGGATCGGATCTTTACCATTTACCTCAATGTTATCGAATGGGGACCGGGGGTATTCGGGGTGGAGGCTGCCTCACAATATTATTTTCACAAAACGGTTAGCCAGCTGAATCTGGAGGAAATGGTCCGATTGGTGGCCGTCATCCCTCAACCGTTAAATATCAGTCCCACCGAAAATAGCGACTGGCTGAAATGGAAATCCCGCTGGATTTTAGATGCTCTGAGACGCTATGTCTATATCGATCAAATGCAATATCAAGCCACCTATGACCGCTTTCAATAACTCTGTTTTATCCCATACCGTCCTTATTAATTTCTATTAAATTAGCCACAGACCCACACCCATTTTTTCTTTCACTGGTCACAAATTTAATGTGCTTTTTTTCTTTTTATTTTTTAGACAGGATTATTCAGGATTATTTTTTAATCTTTCTCACTTCCCAGATGGAAGTGAGAAAACTCAATCCGCTTTCAGCGGAAAATTAATTTCCCTGGCAA
>CBDUUO010000399.1:0-3800 GCA_965370395.1 uncultured bacterium | reverse complement strand
TAGGAGCATGGACATGGCCCCGGGAGGTAAACTCAACCCGTGAAAAAAGAAAAAAAGAGTGCTTCCATATCAACATTTTTGGGTGTCGATTCCCGTATCGAAGGAACGATTGAGTTTCAGGGCACCATCCGGCTGGACGGGCGGGTGAGAGGCAAAATTTCCAGCAACGGCGGCACGTTAATTGTCGGAGAAAAAGCAGTGATTCATGCGGATATCCGTGTGGATTCGATCATCGTCATGGGGGATGTCAGCGGCACCATCGATGCCAAAGAACGGGTTGAAGTGCATCCTCCCGGTCGGGTGAGCGGCGATATCGAGGCCGGGGTCATTTCCATAGAACCCGGAGGCGTTTTTAACGGCAATTGCAGCATGAAAGCGAAAACGGTTCCGATAAAAAAACCAGTTGTTTCAGTCAAAATTCCTTCCGTTTCAGAGCTTCCCAAAGACCCATAAAATTTTCAAAAAATCCTTTGACAACGGGTTGGTGCGGATGTTATAGACCGCCGAGCCAAGCCATCCTTTTACCCATTTTTTAACTATTTAGACCTGTTGCGCAAAAATTCTTCGGCGGAGGTTTTCTCAATGAAGGTTTTTGGTAGGTACCGTAAATTTCCTGTTGTCGCTCCGGTAACCCTGATCAGCATGCTGTCATTGAGCGCTTCTTTTGCCCTGGGTTCATCGGGAGGGTCGGAAAGTAGCGGCGGGATTACCGTCATACCGGATTGGACCGTTGGCATTCAAATTATCAATTTTCTCCTCATCATCTGGATTTTAAACCTTATCTTATATCGACCGATTCGTAACATTCTGCGTCAAAGAAAAGAAAAAATCGACGGGCTTGAGCTTATTATCGAAACCTATAAGGAAGATGCCCAGGGAAAAGATGCGGCCTTTGCAGCGGGTATCAAAGAGGCTCGGGCCAAAGGCCTGAATGCAAAGGAAGCGCTGCTGCAAGCCGCTGCTGAAGAAGAAAAAGAGATTATCGCCAAGGTGAATGCAAAGGCCCAGGCGGAATTGGGAGATATCCGTGAAAAGATTTCGCGGGAAGCGGAAACCGCCAGGGCCGCGTTGCAAACAAAAGTGGATGAATTTGCGAGTGACATCTGTCGAAAAATATTAGGGAGGACGGTTTAATGGAAATTCCCGGTTTTGAGCGGTGGTCCGGCGATCAGAGGGCCCGGGTGATTATCGTCGGTGTTTGGGTTGTACTCGTGTTGTTATCCATGGGGACCGCCCTGGGGGCATCCGGCGCAGAGACCGGAGCAAAGGGTTGGGTTGCGACGGATACCTATCGGGTAATGAATTTTGTCGTTTTGCTGGGGGCCCTTATTTTTATTCTGCGCAAACCGATTTCCCAGTCCCTGAGCTCGCGCATCAAAAGTATCCGGGAACAGTTGGAGAGTCTAGAGGCCCAGAAAACCGAAGCCGAAAAACAGCTGGCACAATACAATGAGAAATTATCCCAGCTGGAAAAAGAGGCCGGGAAGATCGTAGAGGATTATATCAAACAGGGAAATGATGCCAGGGCCAGAATATTGCAGGAGGCTGAATCATCAGCTGAAAAACTCAAAGCCCAGGCCCGCCGTAATATCGATCATGAATTCGAACAGGCAAAATTGAAACTGCAAGATGAGATATTCGAAACCTCGCTGGCAAAGGCGGAAGAAATCATAAAAAGTAAAATTTCGGATGAAGATCAGGATAAAATCGTCGATGAGTATCTGAAGAAGGTGGTGGCAGGATGAAAAATTTGGCAATTGCACGGCGTTATGCCAAGGCCCTTTTGTTGATTGGCAAAGAGGATGGTAAAACCGAGACCTACCGGGAAGAGCTTGCAGGGTTCAGTGAGCTGATCGAAAAGGAAAAAACTCTCCAACAGGCCATCAACAATCCTCTTTACAATGCAGCCGGACGGAAAAAGGTTTTGGAGACCATCATCGCGAAGCTGGCTCTTTCCGAGATCGTGAAATCCTTTTTGACCCTGTTGTTTGATAAGGGGCGTTTTGTCTATTTGAGCAGTATTAATGATTTTTATCAAAAGTTGGCCGATGAATTAAAAGGCATCGCGCGGGCCAGCCTGGTTTCGGCCACCGAGCTTTCATCGGAGATCGTTGAAAAGATTCATACCACTCTGTCGCAGAGGACAGGTAAAGATATTATTCTGGAGGTTGAACAGGATCCGGGCCTCATTGGCGGGATTGTTACCCGAATCGGCGATCTTGTTCTGGATGGGAGTATTAAAACACAATTACTCAATATGAGGGAATCATTAAAAAGGAGTGAGGGTGTGTAATGGAACTAAGAGCAGAAGAAATCAGTCAAATTATTAAAGAACAGATCACGGATTATGACAAGAAAGTTGAACTGAGTGAAACCGGTGTTGTTTTGTCCGTCGGCGATGGCATTGCCCGTATATTTGGCCTGGAAAAAGCCATGGCACTGGAGCTTGTGGAATTTACCGGCGGCCTCATGGGGCTTGTGCTGAATCTTGAAGAGGACAATGTGGGTGTCGCCATTATGGGCGAGGATATCCACATCAAGGAAGGTGATATCGTCAAACGGACCGGTAAGATCGCCGAGGTTCCGGTGGGTGAAGCGGTCCTGGGTCGGGTCGTTTCTACCGTCGGCGAACCCTTGGATGGAAAGGGTCCCATCGAAACCAAGGAAATTCGCCGGGTTGAAATGGTCGCCCCGGGTGTTATCGACCGCAAGGGTGTCCATGAGCCCTGCTATACGGGGCTCAAGGCTATTGATGCCATGACACCTGTGGGACGCGGGCAGCGGGAACTGATTATCGGCGATCGGCAGATTGGTAAAACCGCTATTGCCGTTGATACCATTTTGGCCCAGAAAGATACGGACGTTTTCTGTATTTATGTGGCTTGCGGGCAGAAAAAATCGACGGTGGCCCAGGTCCACGCCGTGCTGGAAAAAAACGGGGCCATGGAATATACAACCATCGTATCCGCCTGTGCCAGTGATCCGGCAACACTGCAGTATATTGCACCTTATGCCGGGTGTGCCATGGGAGAATATTTTCGCGATAAAGGCCAGCATGCCCTGATTATTTACGACGATCTTTCAAAACAGGCAGCTGCCTACCGGCAGGTCTCACTTCTGCTGAGACGCCCACCCGGGCGTGAAGCCTACCCGGGAGATATTTTTTATAACCATTCGCGCCTTCTTGAGCGGGCTGCCAAGATGAATGACGAACTCGGCGCAGGGTCCCTTACAGCGCTTCCCATCATCGAAACCCAGGCCGGTGACGTTTCCGCCTTTATCCCGACAAATGTTATTTCCATTACAGACGGCCAGATTTATCTTGAACACGCCCTGTTTTTTGCCGGTGTCAGGCCGCCTATCAATGTCGGGCTGTCGGTTTCCCGGGTCGGCGGTGCCGCACAGGTGAAAGCCATGAAGCAGGTGGCGGGCACCTTGCGTCTGGATTTGGCCCAATACCGCGAACTGGAAGCATTCGCCGCTTTTGGCAGCGACCTGGATGAAGCAACCCAGAAACAGTTGACACGCGGGGCAAGGATGGTTGAAATCCTCAAACAACCGCAATATCAGCCCCTGCCCATGGAAAAACAGGTCACCATCCTTTATGCAGGCACAAAAGGATATCTCGATGAGTTTCCTGCGGATGTCCTGGAAAAATACGAGGCCGGCCTTTACACATTCGTCGAAGATAGATATCCACACATTTTTTCTGAACTCAAGGAAAAGGAAGAAATTTCAGACGATCTGGACAAGACAATGGCCGAGGCCATGAATGCTTACGGTGAAGAGTTTAAGGATAC
>CBDUUO010000398.1:0-3804 GCA_965370395.1 uncultured bacterium | reverse complement strand
CGTTACACCAAGGCTTACTACATCCTGGGCCAAAGTCTGGGCAAACAGGGAAATCTGGCAGATGCGCACTATTACCTCGGTGTCTACCATACCCGAAAAGGGGACTACAAGATCGCCGTCGTCCAATACCGGCGCGCGCTGAAATATGTGAAGGATATTGAAAGGCGGACCAAAATAGAGAAGCGCTTAAAAAAGCTCGAAGACGCATTGGCGAAAAAGCGCTAACTGCGGTCAAAATGAGAAAACTGCATCGAAAAGGTTCCCCGGCCCTGGGTTGCAGAGCGAAGGGTTGTCGAATAGCCGAACATCTGTGACAGCGGTACGGTTGCATTGATCACCTGAGCCCCGCCTTTGTGTTCTATGGATTCAATTTTTCCGCCTCTGGAATTTAAATCTCCGATGACATCACCCATGAAGGCCTCGGACACAAAGATCTCCGCAGTCATTATGGGCTCCAGTAAAAATGGATTACCGGCGGTCATGGCCTCTTTACATGCCATCGAGGCACTGACGGTATAGGCGAGTTCGGTTCCCAGAGATTCTTTATAATTTGCATTCGCCAGTTTGACCTCGAGATCTACCACCGGATATCCCCTCAGCGATCCGCTTTCCAGAGATTCCAAAACCCCTTTTTCAACAGCGGCGATCAATATGTCCGGCAGAACATCCGCTGAGATTTCGGTTATAAATTTATTCCCGGTTCCGCGGGGCAAGGGCGCCATTTTCACCGAAACTTCTGCGAAATGACGCTGCCCGGCAATTTCTTTATCAAAAATGGCCGAGGCCGCTGATTTTTTTTTGATGGTTTCCCGGTAAACGACCTGAGGTTTACCCACATTGACATTGGTCCGGAACTCACGCTGCATGCGGCTAATAATGATTTGCAGATGCAATTCGCCCATCCCTGATAGGATCGTCTGGGCGGTATCTTCATCTTTTCGAACCACAAGGGTCGGATCTTCGGCCATAAATTTGGCGAGGACCTCATCTAATTTTTCTTGATCCGCATGGGTTTTGGGTTCCACCGCAATGGAGATGACCGGTTCATAGAACTCGATTTTTTCGAGCAAGACCGGATGCTCACGGTGACACAGCGTTTCGCCGGTTGAAGACTCCTTTAAGCCCACCATGCCGACAATGTTTCCCGCACCTGCGGACTCCACCCGTTCCCGCCGGTTGGCATGCATATTCAAAATACGCGCAACTTTTTCCTTTTCATTGCGAGCGGGATTGAAGACTTCCCCACCGACCTTGATTCGTCCGCTGTAAATCCGGATAAAGGATAATTTGCGCCCCTCCATCATTGCGACTTTGAAAATCAGGGCGGCCAGCGGTTCGGAATCTTTGGGCAGACAGGTAATGATTTCGCCGGATTCGGGGTGGATCCCTTCAATGGGAGGGATATCCACCGGGCTCGGCAAAAATTGGATGATGGCATCAAGCAGCGGCTGGATGCCTTTATTTTTCAATGCCGCACCGCACAGCACCGGTACCAGTTTCAGATCAATCGTCGCTCTGCGTATGACGGCCAGCAATTTTTCCGTTTCAATGGGCGCTTCTGCCAGATAAGCCTCCATTAAATCATCGTCAAATTCCGCTGCGGTTTCGATCAGTTTCTCGCGGTATTCTTCAGCGGGGTTCATAAATTTCGCCGGGATCTCCTGTTCTTCGAAATCTGCTCCCAGAGTTTCTTCATGCCACAAGATCTGCTTCATCCGGATTAAATCGATAATGGTTTTGAAATCATCTTCCGTGCCTCCCGGCAGCTGCAGGATGAGCGGCTGGGCCTTGAGGCGCTCTTTCATCATCTTAACCGTGCCGAAAAAATCAGCCCCGACCCGATCCAATTTATTGATAAAGGCAATTTTGGGCACCCGGTATTTATCCGCCTGGCGCCATACGGTTTCAGACTGGGGCTCCACTCCCTCAACGGCACTGAATACACCGATGGCACCATCCAGTACCCGCAGGGATCGTTCAACCTCAATCGTAAAATCCACATGCCCGGGCGTATCAATAATGTGAATTTCCGTATTTCCCCAATGGCAGGTGGTGACGGCGGAGGTAATCGTAATGCCTCTTTCCTGCTCATCGGGCATCCAATCCATCACCGCCTCCCCATCATGGACTTCACCGAGTTTATGGGAGCGACCGGTGTAATACAGAATGCGCTCGGTAACGGTCGTTTTGCCGGCATCAATGTGGGCGATAATGCCGATATTGCGTATATTTCCAATTTTTGCTTTTGATTTCATCGTATCAACAGCATGTTTGCCTTAATCGGAATTTGCAGATCGATATGACCCGCAAGCGTCATTGATTCATTCCCGTTGATCAGAATTTTCACCGATTCGATTTCAGTCACATTCAATACCAATGAATTGACAATAGAATAGATGCTCAGTAATTCCGATTTTATTCCGCCCGGGTGGTTTTCAGCAACACCCGACGTCAGATCAACATAGCAAATGCCTTCCGGGGTCAAATAGACGGCGCGTACGGCAGTCTGCGCGGGAATAGTGCGCGCCAACCCCTGCTGGGGACCTTTTATCAGCGCTTCTACAATACTTCTGGCAAAAAATTCAGGGCTTTGCGGACTTTTCAGAACCCGTTCTTCGGCCATCAGAAACTGATTATTCCTGTCCGAAAAATACAAATGGACCTGGGTTGTTTGTGATGGAATCAAATCTGCCGGCCGCGGGGTCTCTTCAAGCTGCCGGCGAACCGCCCCGGGATGATCCGACCGAATGACTATCGCCAGCAGCAACACGATACCCGCCATCAGTGCGAAAACGAGATACCAGATATAGCGCTTTAGGAACATAATGCCGCAGTAAGCGTTTTAGGTAAAGTTAATATATCAGCAGCTTTAATAAAATAGACCCCGATTTTTATGCCAATCGCCGGTGGATGTCAAGCATAAGCAACTGCTGTCATTTTAGTTTGACTTGCCTTATACAGGAATGGTATCAAAAATTTTTTCAGAAAATTAAAAAAGGTTAGTCCTGGACTAACCTTTCATGTGTCGGTTGATGGTGGAGCTGGACGGGATCGAACCGACGACCTCATGACTGCCAGTCATGCGCTCTCCCAGCTGAGCTACAGCCCCACTTGGTGTTTTAAGTTTTACATGCGCACCTAACAAAAACCGGTAAGGGTGTCAATATTTAATTCAATTATTCCCAGTTGCAGCCGTTTATAAAATCGTCTGGAGCCGAAGGGTAAAAGGCGGTTGCCAGCTATTGACAAAACTTTAAATAGCAAATATTATTAGTATCTTACATATATTGTGATGATCGCTTATTTTATCCTTGGCAATCCGATTGCGTTTTGCATCAGGGATTGTATTGGAAGGTTTGAATGAAACGGGTTGGGAATCCAACAGACCTGTTTTCAGGTCGGCCAAACGGCTCGGATGTTTACAAAGAGTTTGACGCCATCGAACTTTACTGCCCGAAATGTAAACAGTCTGTACCGGTTCGCAAACGGCTTCTCCTGGTATTGCCTGAAGGTGATAAATACGAATATTTATGTGCCTATTGCTCTGAGACGGTTGGGACCAAAATTGACAAGCAGGTCAACCCGCTAAGCATTATTACCTAATTTTGGGCTTCCCTTCTTTTGCGTTTTCGTGGTATTTTTTGTGAAAATGAAAGGTTTAGCGGTTCAGGGTTCAAAGGTTCAGGGTTCAGCGGTTCAGGGTTGAAATAACCCGACTCGGCTGCCTTCGACATGAGCTCAGGCCGAATGTAGCTCGTCGCAGGCTGAACGTTGAACGGGGAACCTTGAACCTACAAGGAGAAA
>CBDUUO010000397.1:0-3821 GCA_965370395.1 uncultured bacterium | reverse complement strand
TCGCCGACATATTCGGATTCCGGTCGGTACAGCATGGGTTTGGGTGCGGCACCGGCAAAATATTCTTCGATTACATGGGCGGTCCAGCCGGATATTCTTGAAATCGCAAATACCGGCGTGAACAGGTCTATTGGAATTCCCATGGCATAATAAAGGGAAGCGCTATAAAAATCAACATTTACATAGATATCTTTGCCCTTGCGCTTTTTAAATTCAGCTTTTCCTGTTTTTTCTAACAGTTGTGACATTTCATACCATCGGGTCTCCCCAATGCGCTCACCCATCCTCCTGGACATGGGCACCAGAATATGAGCGCGGGGATCATCGGTGTCATACACCGCATGCCCCAATCCGAAAATTTTGCGGCCGGCATCAAATTGCTGATTCACATAGGCTTCAACTTTATCCACCGAACCGATCTCGGACAGCATCTCCATGACACGCATATTGGCACCCCCGTGAAGCTCTCCCGACAGAGAGCCCACCGCTGCACCGATGGCGGCATACATGTGGGCGCGGGTTGAAGCGACCTCACGGGCGGCAAACGTGGACGCATTAAAGGAATGTTCGGCATGCAGCACCAGACAGGTGTCCATAAAACGGCCCTCTTCTTCATCCGGCTCTTCGCCTTTAAGCATATAGAGGAAATTGGCCGCATGATCCAGATTGGGCGATGGCTTTAGCGGTTTTTTATCGTTGCGGATGCGATCCCAGGCGGCAAGGATCGTGGGAAACTTCGCAATCAGCCGTATGGCCATTCGGACGGCTGCTTCCTGTGTTTGATCGGTGACATCAGAATCATGATTGGCCAGCAGGGCAACGCCGGCCTGCAAAATATCCATAACCAGTGCGTTTTTCGGCCGGGTTTTTAATGCGGCAATCACCTCCGCAGGGATATCCCTTTCAGCCGTTAGCTGCTCTTTAAACCCTTTCAATTCAGCCGCATTCGGCAGCTTTTCAAAAAGAAGCAGATAAGCCACTTCTTCAAACGACGTCGTCTCTGCCAGATCCTGAATGAGATAGCCCCTGTAGATTAATTTCCCGGCGGCACCCTGGACGTCGCTGATGCGCGTGTCGGCGATGACCACGCCGCGCAATCCTGTATTTAACACAGGTCTGCTTTCTTCTTCCATAAATCACCTCATTTTCTTACCCCACATGGGGAAAAAGTGAATCGGTTTTGCATGAGCTGTTTATCATATCTGTATAAAAATGGATTCTGTTTAGAGAAATGTCAATAGGGCATTTTTTCCGGGGGACGGCGTTCGGGTACATATTCATGCGGAATTTTGCCCTCGTTCCATTCTTTGGAAACATACAGGTTGCAGTAGCAGCTGCCGAACTCTTCGATATCCGGAACACTGTAAACACAGGGGCAAAAGATGTCTCGGTCCAATGCCTTGTCGCCCGAAAGCAAGCGGCAGGGACAGCCCATGTAGCCGTAATTCTCCCTGTTGGCGATCAACGCCTCCAGCAGTTCAAAGGTCCGCTCTTTATCTTTATTGAAATAATAGCCTTTGGCTTCCTGAACTTTTTTCATTCGATCATATAGTTCTTGTGGTGTCATTCCATTCCCAGAGCCTCCTTTATGTCTTTTTCTTTATACCCCACAATGACGATATCACCGATGATGATGGTCGGAAACGAACAGCGCGGATTAAATTTTTTGATATCTTCAATGATGGCTTTACGTTCATCGCCCTTGAGCTTATCCACGTCAACGAATTCATATTTTATGGTACATTCACCTAGAAATTTCTTGGTGGCTTTGCAGTGGCTGCAAGTGCTCAACGAGTAAATTTTAACATTGGGTTGGGACATCGGAACATCCTTTCGTGATGTTGCGTTCAATTGTCATCTTATTTCAGGAGTACGGTGCCAAACATAGGCAACAGATATCTCGTGAGATTCGATCTGTCAGATAGCGCCCACATGTTGAAATTTTTAGAATTTTAAAAAATAGTACAAAATCCAAATTATTTCAAATAGAAAATTGATGAATTCGTAAAAGGTCGAATTCATCAAGTGTTTGGTGTTTGGTATGAAATAGATGATGCTATATCGGCATGTTAGAATACTGAATACCCAAATATTTATACAGTCTGATAACAAAAGGGTCTTGACAAACAAATATAAATATCTTAATGAGAACGATTACTATTAAGTCACGCCTAACTTAAGCGTCCACGTAAATTTTCATATTCTGCACTTTATGAAAATCAACCCAATTTAATCTAAATCCGTATTTCCTACGAAGGGAGGAATTATATGCCAGACGAAAAAAAAGTAGTCCTCAAAAAAAAGAAGGAGATCGATATTGGTGCGGTAACCATCTGTGATGCGACCGCTCAGATGCTCATCAAGGCCCGCAAAGACGGTGTTGAAACCGCGTTTGACCGCGCGGCAAATATGAAGGCCTGCCCCATCGGGGCCGATTCGGCCTGCTGCAAGCACTGTGTAATGGGACCCTGCCGTCTGAACTCCAAAGACCCCTATTCCAAAGTGGGGGTATGCGGTGCCACCATCGACACCATCATGTCACGAAACTTCGCGCGCATGGTGGCTGCCGGCAGTGCCGCCCACACCGACCACGGCATGGGCATGCTGGATCTTTTCCGCGAAGTGATCAACGGGAATATCAAGGATTACACCATCAAAAACCCGCAAAAACTCATCGAGGTCGCCCAATCCATCGGTATCGAAACCGAAGAGCGGGAAATCAAAGATATCGCCATGGATCTGTACGAGGAGCTTGAACGCACCTACACCCAGGTGGAAGGCGAAATTCCTTTTGCCAAGCGGGTCCCGGCAAAAACCCTGGAAACCTGGCGCAAACTCGGAATTGTTCCGCGCGGGGCCATGCGCGAAATTATGGAATTGATGCACCGCTCCGCCATGGGCGTGGACCAGCATTATGAAAACATCACCAGACAGAGCAGCCGCACCGCGCTGGCCGACGGCTGGGGCGGATCCATGGTGGCCACCGAGATATCCGACATCCTGTTCGGCACGCCGTCTCCGGTGGCCGTGGAAATCAATATGGGGGTTTTAAAAGAAGATCAGGTCAATATCATCATCCACGGGCATGAACCCAATCTTTTTGAGTCCATGGTGGAATCGGTCAATGAACCCACTCTGATCCAGGCCGCCAAAGACGCCGGTGCCAAGGGAATCAACCTGGTGGGCATGTGCTGCTCGGGTTTGGAGATGTTCGTGCGCCACGGCATTCCCCATGCCGGCAACTTTATGTCCACCGAGGCGATTCTGGTCACCGGGGCGGTGGACGCCATGGGCGTAGATTATCAGTGTATTAAACAGGGCCTGGTGAAAGTGGCCGACTGTTACGGAACCAAGCTGATCACCACCAACCGGCGCTGCCACATCGAAGGTGCGCTGCATGTTGAGTTCCATGAAGACAAACCCAGGGAATGTGCCGATGAGATCGTTATCCAGGCCATCGGCCGCTTTAAAAATCGCAACATGCCGATTGAAATTCCACAAATCGTCAACACCGGTGTGCACGGGTTTTCCTACGAGTACATCAATTACATGCTCGGCGGAAGCTTCCGCTCCTCATACACCCCGCTGAACGACAATATTATCAACGGCCGCATCCGGGGGGTCGCCGGGGTGGTGGGATGCACCAATCCCCGGGTAAAACAGGACTGGCTGCATGTGGAACTGGTCAAGGACCTGATCAAAAATGACGTTCTGGTGCTTCAGACCGGGTGTTCGCAGATTGCACTGGCCAAGGCCGGGCTGACGACCCCGGAAGCAGCCCATCTGGCCGGTGACGGTTTAAAGGAAGTGTGTGAAACCGT
>CBDUUO010000396.1:0-3832 GCA_965370395.1 uncultured bacterium | reverse complement strand
TCAGCAGACCGTCCAAACAGTTCCTCAACTTCGATGAGTTCAAGCAACTGATCGTCCCAAGGGATGCTGTTTTCCTGAACAATATTTTGGATGTGCTCGTACTTTCCTCCCAGGGCCTTGATCCGGGCACGCAGCGGGATGTTTTCTTTAAAACTAACATGCAACAAAACCAGATGTTTGATGATACTCGGTGAGGAAGGTGAACTGGAAAGGATCGGTATGACCACGATACTGCGCTCGTCTTTGCGGCCTTTGCCGATATATACATTGCTCTGTCTGACAATGATGCGTTTGGTTCCTTTCAACGTGGCATCGGATTCGACCCGGGAAGGGGTCTTCTTTGCAGCGCCTCTTTTGGCGACAACGTTTATGGTGGTTTCATCAACCGGTTCTCCCAAAAGATTTAGTCCTTCAATCCGATAAATGATGGAGCCGGCGATATCGTGGACAATATCCTGAAGATTTTTCAATACAATAATATTGCTGGCGGTTAATTGAGAAACGTTGAAATTTTCCGCTGCCAAAGCATCAAAGAAGATTCCTTCTATGCGTTCAACGATCCGGCTGGTTCCAACCGTGACGGTTTTCGCCTGATGTTTAATTGCATCCACCGGGCGTGCCAGATAATTAATCGTATCCCCCAGGCACTTAAACATGGCATTTAGCATATTGGTGGCGGTGCCTTTCTGGCTAAAATCGAGTTCAAAGTCTGAAACCGGCAATCTGCCTGATAAATATTTGAGCAAAAGGGTTAAATCCGAAGTGGCGTCAAAGCCGATTGCAGACGGGAACTGTTTATTCGCTTTTTTTCTTCTAAATTCTTTATAGAAATGGGCCACTTTTTCCCGAAATGGTTTTTCAAGAATAATTTCGTATATATCCAGGCCGCTTTTGGCATACCCATCGATGCTGTTTTGCAGGTCTTCGTGGAATTGGTATAAAAATCGCGAGCCGCTATGGATGGCCAGTGCGGCGTAGTATCCCCAGATGTGGCCCACCAGCGTGTTTAAGATGGGGGCCAGATGCTCCTGAACCGGCGGGACCTGAAAAATATCGGCGGCATAAGGGGCAAAACGGTCTTCGCCTTCGTTTACGATGACGACCGGGGTTGCTTTGTGGGCTTTGAAAATGGCCGTATCCTTTATGATGTCTCCAATGACCGTGCTTCTTGTGCCCGCGGCACACACGATGATCAACGGCTCTGATGACAGGTCAATGTGTTTTTTGTCCTCAACGTAATCCGAGGAGATCGTTTTATAGCATAACTCGCTGAGTTTGATGCGAATTTCGTCTGCGGCCGCCTTGTTGGGTCCGCTGCCAACGGTCGCCCAGTAGGTTTTAGTTACCGCAAGCCTCTGCGCGGATTGTTTAATGGCCTCTCCCATAGCGAGCACTTTGCGCATGTGAGACGGAAGCGCCAGCAGACGCCGAGTTTCCTCGTTTACAAAGTCATCATCACGGCGGTTTTTTAATCTGGCGATATAAAGTCCTAAAATGGCGCCGGCAACGATCTGGCAATAAAAGGCTTTGGTGGAAGCCACCGACATTTCGATGTCGCGACCGCTGCTGGTATACATCACCCCGTTGACCTTGAAAGTGATATCCGAATCCCGGCGGTTGACAATGGCCAGGGCGTAAGCGCCGCGTTCTTTAACCATGTCAACGGTGCGGTTGGTGTCGGTGGTGGTACCGGATTGACTGATGGCAACAACCAGGGTATCGGCCATGGCATGACCGCCGTCATTTTCGTTCAATTGAAAACCGCTGAACTCTGAGGCTTTGAGAGCACTGATCTGAATGGACAGGTTATCCAGGTAATAATTCAGAATATTGGCACAGGACAATGCGGCCACACCGGCGGTGCCCTGTCCGATAAAAAAGATACGCTTAATTTGATCCGCTATCAGCGCCTTTCGCAGGGATTGGGGAATGATGGTATCATCCAGCACAATCGCATACTGAGAGTTGTTATCTTCTCTGATTTTCCATCGGTTCTGCAGGGTTTTTTCGACCGAATCCGGAGATTCCGAAATTTCTTTTAAAAAATAGTGCGGATAATTTTGGCGATCGATATCCCGCGACGTTATTTCCGTATATTTAATGTCGCTATCACTGAGCGCCAACGGGCTGCCGTCATAAAACTGGGCTTTAATACCATCCAGGCCCCCGGCGCTCATCTGGTCTAAAATAAAAATTTGACCCCGGGTCTGCCCCTGTTTGCCTTCAATCGTTTTTTCACCATCCATTTTAAGGTAATACGGGGTTTCTTCGACAAATCCGTAAACCTCAGAGCTTGGAATATAATGCTCATCCGCGATCCCGACAAAAATAGCCTGCCCGCTGCCTTTTTGCGCCAGGAATAGTTTTCCGGGAGCCAGATCCGTATGCATGGATATGGCATGGGAGCCTTTAAAGTCGTTGACCGCCAGCCGAAAGGCCTCATCAACCGCATGGCCCTTTTGGAAATACTGTTGGATCTTAAGGGGAATCATCTTCGTGTCGCTGGTGATGTCGCTGTGGATCCGGTCGCCATTGCCTTCGAATTGAGCCTTAAGTTCCTGATAGTTATCGATATCGCCGTTCAGACAGGTATGAATGATACCGCATTTTGGGGTCTTACCGCCGGTGGCCTGATTGTCGACGGGATGGCAGTTTGCCTCTGTGATGGCACCCACCGATGCCCAACGGGTGTGGGCCGCAACCGTGTCAAATGATGCGGGAATTGTCGCCAGAATCTGAAAAACCGGATCATTTGCGATCTGCTGGCGCAAATATTGAACGTTGTCTCCAAGGCTTCCGATTTCCAGCGCGATTTTGTAGGTAACCGCAACGGCCACCTGCTTTTTCCCGTCCGTTTGTGTTGACGGCTGGCAGTTGATTCCGCCGTTGATCAGCGGGTCAGGCTCACATCGATCCTTAAATTGGTCCCGTATACCGGCCTGTGTGAGGGCCGCTTCAAATTTTTGAAATTCAGGTGGGTCAAAAATAAACATGATGGAAATTCCCGCCGAATCTCTGCCCCTGACTTCCAGTCGGTCAATGCTGTTCAGTACGGCATTTATCTTCTTGAACATGCTGACGCTTGGCAGGGATGGCGGCTCAGGACTGTGGATCAAAAAATTTCGTATTTTTTTTGTATTGGAAAGAATATCGCTCTCAAGGCTCCAGGCGATATCCTTGAGTTTTTCGATACGGTTGGAAATCAGATCCACGAGTTCTGCTGAAAGGCGGCCCATTTGTTCGGCCAGCAGGTCGGTTTCGGTTTGAATGATCGCTCCCAGGTGATTTGCCAACCGTTCAAGCTGGTTTTGCGCCTTTTCATCTGAAAAAAATGAAAAGAACTGGGCATCTGTTTTTAAGGCCTGAATCCGGCGCCATAACGCATCGATTTTTTCGCTGCCGCTCAGATAGCAATCATTCCACCTGTCGGTTTGCTGACAGGACTGATACCCGCAGGCCTCGATCTGCCTGGCCTTTTCTTCAAGCGATTCAAAATTAAAATTATGATGCTCCTTCGGTTTGTTCTTAAAGGCAACAATTCCGGCGATGCCGCAGCAAAGCATGGTTTGCCGGCAAGGGAAAAAAACAATGGATCCATCCGGGATGCGGTCAACATATTTTCCGAAATAAACATTGGCCTCTAAAAGCCATCGGGCCTGGAGAATCCGCTTGCGGTAAAAATTACAAATGCGCCTTAAAAACGGCAGCCGTCTGGTGTTCAATGATGATTGCATTTCGTATCTTTTTTAATCATTTTCAGCAGTTGATAACGGACCCATACTCGGCCCAACACCATATTATCGCCCATCGCTTTCCGGGGGTCAAGTTTTCT
>CBDUUO010000395.1:0-3844 GCA_965370395.1 uncultured bacterium | reverse complement strand
ACAGTGCAATATTAAATGTGATCATTGTGTTGCCGCTGATGAGTTGTCCCAAAATGTAAAAATGGAATTTAATACGGCCAAAGCAATTATTGAAGAAATGGCCCGTTATGATGTAACAGGCATAAGTTTTACAGCAGGAGAACCTCTTTTATTCTTTAATGATATCCGTAACCTTATTCAACTATGCAAGCAAAATGGAATATATTCAAGAATTGTTACGAATGGTTATTGGGCAAAAACTCAGGAACATTCAGATAATATTGTTTCAGAGTTGATGCTGAGCGGTTTGGCACAATTGAGGATCAGTTTTAGTCGTTGGCATCAAAAACATATACATCGGGGAAACATTGTCAACGCGGCTTCCAGTTGTCAAAAACATGGTCTCGATTATTTTATCTCTTTTGTTACTGATTTTTCAGGACATGATGATTCGCTAGAACAGTTTCTTCGAGATAACAAATTAAAGTTTTTCCCGGAACCTATGATATATTTTGGTCGCGCAGGAGGATTCGACCGTCCAAGAATATTTACAGATTACCACTCCAATATGTGCTCAATGAATGCATATCTTTCTCCGGATCTTGACATGTTTGCCTGTTGTGATGCGGGAAATCGATTTACAAAAACAAGTTTTTTATTTCTTGGCAACCTGAAGGATCAAAGTATCGACGCGTTATTTCAGAAAAAAGAAAAGAATATTTTGTTTTATCTTATTCGAACAATGGGACTAACAAATATAGCTTCATATTTAGGATTCAAATCAAGTGAAATTGTTAAATATAGAAAATGTGAGTTGTGTGAAAAACTTTTCAACTCAGTAGAGAATTTAAGTATACTGGAAAAATCGACAAAATCAGGCCTGATGAACTGGAGGCGGTGAAGATCAGAGAAAAAGGGGCATATCCTTAGAGAGGCGGTATCTTAAAAAAATGCCCCCGTTTTGGACCATATCCCTCCTTAGTAAAGACATGACTGGACAGAGAATAGTTGTAATTGGCGCCGGGGCCGCCGGGCTGATGGCGGTCGGGAAAGCTGCGGAAGCCGGAGCTCATACGCTCCTTCTCGAAAAGATGAAACGCCCCGCCCGCAAGCTCTGCATCGCAGGCAAGGGCCGCTGCAATATCACCAACATTGCAGATCTGCCGGATTTCATCGCCCACTTCGGAAAAACGGGTAGTTTCCTCCGACAGGCCTTCTGGCGCTTTTTTACTCCTGACCTTATGCACTTTTTCAGAGCGCTTGGATTAGAATTGGTGACGGAAAGAGGCGGTCGTGTTTTTCCGGCAAGCGGAAAGGCACCGGACGTCCTGGCCGCTCTCCTGCAGTGGCTTGAATGGGGCGGCGTACAGATCAAACTATCTTCAAAGGTTGACGAACTTACTACCGGCAACGAACGTATCAAAGGTGTCGTTTCCCGCGGAAGGGAGATCCCCTGTGATGCTGTTATTTTAGCGACGGGCGGGGCCTCATATCCGGCAACAGGATCAACGGGTGACGGATACCGGTTAGCAGTATCAGCCGGCCATAGCATCGTGCCTATACGCCCGGCTCTTGTTCCTTTGGAAACATCAGGTGATGCAGCGGGAAAGATGGCTGGACTCAACCTGCGCAACATCAAAGCACATTTGCTTGTCAATAATAAGAGGCGCAAAAAAGCATTCGGGGAAATGATATTCACGGAATCCGGTGTCACCGGCCCGGTTATCCTCACGCTTAGTGGTGAAGCCGTAGATGCCATGCGAGAGAGACACAAAGTAGTGCTTTCCGTAGATCTCAAACCCGCGCTTGACGAGAAAAAACTCGATGCGCGACTACTCCGCGACATCGCATCACGGGGTAAGGAGAATATCAGCAGCCTTTTGCGGGGACTACTGCCGCGCGAGATGATAGCTGTCTGTCTTGACCTCATAGAAATCCCTGCCGATCGACAGGCCGGCCGAATTTCCGCAAAAGAACGAAAGCGCTTGAGAACGTGGCTCAAGGATTTTCGACTGGAAGTGACCGGGTATCGTCCGTTAGACGAAGCAATTGTAACGGCCGGCGGCATAGACACGGGAGAGATCGATCCCAGGACGATGGAATCCCGCCTGACAAAGGGGCTCTTCATCGCGGGGGAACTCCTTGACATTCAGGCCGATACGGGCGGATATAATCTTCAGGCCGCATTTTCAACCGGTTGGCTTGCAGGAGTTTCCGCGGCTCAAGGAGTTTAGACAAACCGCCATGTTTCTGCCGACAACAAAGAGGGAAGTAGAGCAACTTGGCTGGGACAACATCGATATTATTCTCATTACAGGCGACAGCTATATCGACTCGCCCTTCGTGGGTGTGACCGTTATCGGCAAAGTTCTCCTCAACGCCGGTTACCGCGTCGGCATCATTGCCCAGCCCGATGTGACATCGAACAAGGACGTCGGCAGGATCGGAGAGCCGAAGCTGTTCTGGGGTGTTTCCGGCGGATGCATCGATTCCATGGTCGCCAATCGTACGGCAACAGGGCGAAAGCGTAAACGTGACGACTATACCCCGGGCGGAGTAAATAACAGGCGCCCTGATCGGGCAGTCATTGTTTACAGCAATCTCATCAGGACACACTTCAAAGGCACCAGCCCCATTGTCCTGGGTGGCATCGAAGCAAGTTTGCGGAGGATAGCTCACTACGATTTCTGGACCGACAAGATAAGGAGATCGATCCTCTTTGATGCAAAAGCCGACTACCTTCTCTACGGAATGGCGGAACGTTCTGTTGTTGAGCTGGCCTCCTGTATCAGGGATGGGAACGATCCCCGGGAAATTCGCGGGCTCTGCTATATCTCAAGGGAAATACCGGACGGCTGCCTCAAACTCCCTTCATTCCGAAAGGCGGCCGAAGACAAAAACGCTTTCACGGGAATGTTCAACTCATTCTACCGCAACAACGATCCCATAACAGCCTCACCTCTGGCCCAAAGGCAGGACACTCGCTATCTCATCCAAAATCCACCTGCACTCTATCTCTCAGGCGCGGAACTCGACGCGGTACACGCCCTGAAGTATGAACGGGATCTTCACCCGTTTTATCGCAGGCATGGCGAAGTGAAGGCCCTGGAGACCATTCGTTTCTCAATTGCCACCCACCGCGGATGCTATGGAGAATGCAGCTTCTGCGCTATCGCTGTGCATCAGGGCCGGACGGTCAGGTGTCGCAGCAAACGATCAATCCTGGCCGAGGCACGGCAGATTGTATCACATCCAATGTTTAAAGGAACTATAAAGGATGTGGGTGGCCCAACCGCCAATATGTACGGATTTGAGTGCTCCAGAAAATTGAAAGACGGGTGCTGTCCGATGAAACGATGTCTTTTCCCAAAAATATGCCCCGAGCTCAGGATTAACCACGAAAAACAAATCTCGCTTTTAAAGGCGCTCCGCAGTATCGAGGGTGTCCGAAAGGTAGTTGTGGCCTCAGGAATCCGGCACGACATGGTACTGGCCGACGAAAAGAACGGAACACGGTATCTAGGGGAGGTTGTCCGCAACCATGTCTCCGGACAAATGAAAATAGCACCAGAGCATTCTGAAATGCATGTGTTGGAAAAAATGGGCAAACCGGGCCGCGACGTCCTTTTAAAGTTCAGGGATCTATTTTACAGACTTACGAAGAAGGAAGGCCAGAAACAGTTTCTTACCTTCTACATGATAGCTGCCCATCCTGGTTGCACCGAAAGTGATATGGCAAGACTCAAGTCCTTTTCCCAGAGCAAACTCAAACTCCTCCCCAGGCAGGTCCAGGTGTTCACTCCCACCCCATCAACCTATTCCACCCTCATGTACTGGACTGAGCGGGATCCCTTCAGCGGCAAGC
>CBDUUO010000394.1:0-3847 GCA_965370395.1 uncultured bacterium | reverse complement strand
GTGTCGTTTACTATGTTTTCGGCTTTTCGGTGATCGCCGGCTTTATCTACCTTCTTGTCAACGGCCTTGCGAATATCACAAGACTATTTGGATAAAATTGTATAAAAAAATCTCTTAAAATCTTTAATATTTCTGAAAAAATGTAACTGTCGGAGGAGCTATGTATTTACCCAAAATTTACGAAAAATTTACCAGCCAGTATCCAGATGTTTTTAAAAATTTTCAGCAATTGGGAAAGACATGCCGGGAATCCGGCCCATTGGAGAAAAAATACCAGGATCTCGCGAATCTGGGTATTGCCATCGGCGCCAATTCCCGGGGAGCGGTGATGTCGCAAACCCGCAAAGCACTGGAATCCGGTGCCGGCAAAGAAGAAATTGCCCAGGTTGTTTTACTATCACTGACAACCATCGGTTTTCCGAAAATGATCGCGGCCATGGGCTGGGTTGATGAAGTGCTTAACGAAGTTTAATCCTAAAACCATTGGGTAAGTATACCGCAGTTATTTTTTTTGTTGACTTCGGTCAAAGACTCCGGTAACCGTTTTGGGTGTAAAAGTATGCATTGCTTAAAAGTGCATATTTTTTTGCCAACCGTTATGTTAATTTTAACATATACCACTATGTGGGTTGCAGTGTTCAGATGTCAGTAAACAGATGACAGAGGACAGAAGTCAGAGTGCAGAAAACAGAAGGCAGTTTGTTGATCTCGAGTCACAGTCGCTGTTCTCTGACCTCTGTTCTCTGACCTCTGAATAAAGGAACCAGTAAGAAAAAGGACAACACTGACCATGGATGCTTTTGAAGTACTGTTGGAAAATTCAGCGGAGGCCCACGGGCATCTTTGCCCGGGACAGGTGGTGGGCGTGCGCATGGCCATGTTGGGATGCCGCCTGATTGGACTCGAGGAGCCCACACGTCACGATCAGATCAAAAAGCTGATCATCTATGTGGAGATGGATCGCTGCACTGCCGATGCGGTGGCCCATGTGACCGGTGTCAAACTGGGGCGGCGTTCATTGAAATTTATGGATTACGGCATTATGGCAGCCACCTTTGTAAACATGGAAACCGGCAAGGCCTTTCGGGTGATCTCCACCGAAGAGGCCCGCAGCCTGGCAAGCGCCTATGCGCCGGAAATTGCCGATAAATACCCGCAGCAGCTGGAAGCTTACAAACGCATGCCGGACAGTGTGCTTTTTCGGGTACAGCAGGTCAGAGTGAAGATAGACGAATGCGACCTGCCCGGACCCACCCGCTACAAGACACCCTGCAGCCGCTGCGGTCAGGTGGTGCGCGATCAAAGGGAAGTCATTAAAAACGGGCAGGTTCTCTGCAAACCCTGTGCACAGGGCAGCTATTTTTCCGACGCCAGGGAGGTGACCTGGCCGGATATGAACCGGGTTCCCGGTAAAGATGATAATCAATCGATGTCGGATGGGCATTCTGAAACGATTGCGGGCGGGGATGAACCCCGCCCCTACCAATGTCAATAATTCACAAGCGTAGGGGCGGGATTTACTCCCGCCTGCGCAATCACTGATTGAGGAAAGTTAATGAGACCCAAACCAAGGGAGTTCAACAATGCTGAAAAAGATCAAATTGCAAGAAGCGGTGGGAACCAAGCTGGCCCATGATCTAACCGAAATTCGTCCCGGTGAATTCAAAGGCGCGGCCTTTCACAAAGGACATACCGTCTGCAACGAAGATCTCTGCCGACTTCAGAAAATGGGGAAAAACCACCTCTATGTCCTTGACCTCGATGAAGACGAAATCCATGAAGACCAGGCGGCCGCCATTTTAGCCGATGCTTTGGCCGGTGACGGCATTGTCTGGAAAGACGAACCGCGGGAGGGAAAGATCAAGCTGCTCGCTGGAGAAAACGGGCTGTTTGCCGTTAACACCGCTGCACTGGCTGCCTTTAACATGGTCGATGAGGTTATGTGCGCCACCCTTCACAATCACACCATTGTCAAAAAAGGGGAACTGGTCGCCGCCACCCGCGCCATTCCGCTGATAATGAAACGCGCACCCATCGAACGGGCCGCAGCCATTGCCCGTCAGAATGGTGCAGTGCTTGCGATTAGACCCATCCGGAAAGCAAAAGTGGGCTTGGTGATTACCGGCAACGAAGTTTACCACGGCCTGATCGAGGACCGTTTTGCGCCGATCCTGACCGAAAAGGTTAAGGCTCTGGGTTCGGAAGTGGCCGGTGTGGCCTTTGCTCCGGATGACGCCGAACTGATCCGCACGGCCATCCACTCCCATCTGGACAGGGGCTGTAACTTGCTGATGCTCAGCGGCGGCATGAGCGTGGACCCCGATGATGTCACCCGCCAGGGAATCCGCTCAGCCGGTGCCAGCGAGATGCATTACGGCTCGGCGGTGCTGCCCGGCGCCATGTTTCTGGTGGCTTATGTGGGTGATGTCCCGCTGTTGGGGGTACCGGCCTGCGGCCTGTTTCACCGCATTACCGTGCTGGACCTGGTGCTGCCGCGGATTTTAGCCGGAGAAAAAATCGGCAAAGCCGCGCTGGCTTTTTTAGGCCACGGGGGGCTGTGCAAGGATTGTCAAGAATGCGTTTACCCCCATTGCCCGTTCGGCAAGACGCCATAATCCCGCATTTTTCAAAAAAATGCGGGATTTGTTATTAGTTAATGGTTATTCGTTATTAGTATTCCGACCTCTACCCTTTTAAATCATTTCCAATAACTAATAACAAATAACTTATAACCTGCTTGTGGAAATGGAGCCTGCACTACGATGAATCTAGTTGATACCTACGGACGGAAAATCGATTACCTGCGTATATCAATAACCGATCACTGCAATCTGAAATGCTACTATTGCACGCCGTTTTCAGGCCGCAGTCACCTGGAACGTTCAGAGATTTTAACCTACGAGGAGTTGCTCAATGTTACCCGGGCGGCGGCAACTGCCGGCATAACCAAAATACGGATCACCGGTGGCGAGCCGCTGGTCAGAAATGGTGTGATTGAGTTCTGTCGGATGCTTTCAGAGATAGACAGTTTAAAAAGCCTGGCCCTGACAACCAACGGGATATATCTGGAGGAAATGGCCGAACCGTTATTTAATGCCGGTGTCCGCAGAATCAATATCAGCCTGGACACGTTACGGCCGGAACGGTTTAAAAAAATAACCGGATACAATTGGCTGCCCCGCGTGCTGGCCGGCATTAAGCGCGCCGAGCAGATCGGAATGCATCCCATCAAGATCAACACCGTGGTGATGCGCGGCATCAATGATGATGAAATCGAAGATCTGGCCCGTTTAACCCTGGATAAGCCCTACCATGTGCGCTTTATAGAGCTCATGCCCACAAACGGCTCGGCCTACGGCGATTATGAATCGCTGTATATACCGGTCGAAGAAATTATGAAAAAGATCAGTCAAATTGACAGGGTTCAAATCGAGCCGGCAACAGATTCCTACGGGCCGGCAAGGCTCTGCAAGCTTCCGGGTGCCGTCGGCAAAGTCGGTTTCATTGCCCCCATCAGCTGGCATTTCTGTGGTTCCTGCAATCGCCTGCGGCTCACGGCTGACGGCAAAATCAAAACCTGTCTGTTTTCCCGGGAAGAAATCGATATCAAAATCCCGCTGAGAACCGGGGCAACCCAAAACGATATTATCAACATTTTCAGGCAGGCGGTGACTGAAAAGCCCTCCGGCCACCATTTAAATGCAAAAAACCATCAAAATGCCTGTCAAAGGACCATGCGCGCCATCGGCGGTTGATTGCTCTTATCAACGTTTGGTGAAATAGCGTTTATTCTTTAACGTGGTTATCCAGAAAGAACAAGTGGTATTGAATGTGGGAGCGGCTTCCA
>CBDUUO010000393.1:0-3847 GCA_965370395.1 uncultured bacterium | reverse complement strand
TCCCTTGGCCGTTTATGTTACTACAAATAAAAGCAACAGAGCGACAACCAGTGAGTATATCCCCGTGGACTCTGCCACTGCCTGTCCGACGAGCATGGTTCGGGTTAGCAGGCCGGCTTCCCTGGGGTTTTTGCCGATGGCCTCACAAGCTTTGGCCGCAACCATACCTTCGCCGACACCCGGGCCGATGGCACCGAGCCCCATTGACAAACCCGCTCCGATAAATGCTGCTGCTTTTACAATTTCCGCACCTTCAATTGCCATTTTAGCCTCCCTTTTGTTTTAAATTAAACAACAAATATTAACACCAGGCTCACAACCATTGAATAAATAGCCGTTGATTGTGAAACCGCCTGTCCGACTAACATGATTCGCATGAGTTCACCTGCATGTTCGACATTTCTGGCCACCCATCTTGCTGCTCCTTCAGCGGCCATGCCATTACCGATTCCGGGACCGATGCCGCCAAACCCCATGCAGAGACCGGCGCCTAAAAGCGCCATGGGAGTTGCCAGCATGCTGGACTCGGGAAATGATTTAAAGATTAAAATAAAACTGATTAACAATCCAAAAATCGACGGCGTTTGCGCCACCGCCTGGCCCACCAGCATGATGGTGGTGACGCTGGCGACCGATTGCGGTGTCCTGGCGATGCCCTCGCAGCTGGCACCGGCGGCCAGTCCGCCGCCGTAGCCGGATCCGATGGCGGCTAGCCCCGTACTTAAGCCGGCTCCCACAAAAGCAGCCCAGGTGGGGGTCAACGGCGCATTGCCAAAATCGATGAAAATTAACATCAGGGCCACAACCATCGAAAAAATCGCCGGTGTCTGACATACGGCGGAACCGATGAGCATATTGGTGGTTAATTGCGAAGCGGCCGCAGGTTGTTGCGAAATTCCATAACAGGCCTCACCGCCCGGATATCCGGACCCGATGCCGGACCCGATGGCCCCGAAGCCCATACTCAAACCGGCACCCAAAAACGCGGCGGCCTTTAACATACTGGGGGTACCGGTATTCATAAACAGCAGCAAGATGGCAATGACGAGGGCAAAAATCGAGGCCGACTCAGCTACTGCCTGTCCCACCAGCATGTTTTTAAAAATATCGTCCGAAATTTCAGGGTTTCGCGAGACCGCCAAGTTGGCCCTGGCGGCGGTATACCCCTCTCCAATTGCGGCTCCAACGGCCCCGAGGCCCATGGCAATGCCGCCGCCGGTATAGGCGGCTATTTTAATAACGGTTTCAACTTCAAATTCCATCTGTTACTTCGCCTGAACTGAGATATAAACGATCGTGAGCATGGTAAAAACAAACGCCTGTATGGTGCCCACAAAAAGGCCAAAAAAACCATATAAAAACGGTGGCAGGACAAGATTGTATGTCAGAGAGGAAACCACCAGAATAATGATCGATCCGCCCATGATGTTTCCGAACAAACGAAAGGATAAGGACACGATTTTGGCCAGTTCACCGATAACATTCAAAGGCATCATAAAGAAAATCGGCTGGAAATATTCCTTAACGTAGGCCTTAAACCCTTTGGATTTAATTCCGGCGTAATGGGCGATAAAAAAACCCATCATTCCCAGGCCAAGGGTGGTGTTCAGATCCTTGGTCGGCTCTTCGAGGTGGGGGATGATGCCCAACCAGTTGGAAAGCAGCAAGAACATGAACAGGGCGCATATAAGAGGGGCATAGGTTTTGGCCAGTTCCTTGCCCAGCGCATCTTCGGTAAGGCCGTATAACAAGGATACAATCAATTCTCCCAGGGCCTGTATGGGCCGGGGAAGTATTTTTCTTTTATAACTGGCAAACAGGCCGAGCATAATCAGCAGAGCAAAGACAATCCATGTCATGAGGATCACTTCAAGATTTATGGTGATGTTGTGCCCCAAAACCGGAATGATGAGTTGATGCAATCTGCCAAGTTCGCCCATAAATTTACCGTTTAAATTTGTTTTCTTCGGATGGAGGGAATCAGTGTTAATATGTGTTCGGCCAGAATGACCAGTTGAATCATAAAAATACCCAGGATTGCCGCGACTAAATTAAACTGTTCAAATTTTATTGCAGCGATCAGAGGGATTGCCAATAAAAGATATCTGAAAATGATGGAGCCCATGGAAATCGAAAATGTTTTTGCCTTTGACCGGCCGATTTTCAAGGTAATTGATTGGCCCATTAAGATAAAATTGAGCACACTGAAAATTGCGCCCAGAATCAACCCTTTGCCCACCGGTTTATGGCCTATCAGGATAAACAGAAGCCCGACAGCGATGGATAAAGTTAATGCCAGCGTGGTGTATTTTTTTTGGGCCTGCTTAAGGGCTTCCATTTGTTGAATCTTTTTTGTTCTCCGGGGGGGGGTTAAGGGTTTCCGAAATTTGCCGGTAGACAGTGACGGCACCGCCGACGATGCCTAAGATGATAAAAAGGGTGACAAATATTCCTTTGGTCCCCAGCCATTTGTCCAGATACAATCCAATAAAAAAGCAAAAAACAATGCAACCGGCCATTGTCAGGCCGATTTGCATGACGATTGAAAGATTTTCGGACCAGGCTCGATTTTTTTTATAATTAAAAACCATAATCCATAATGATTCATTTGAACCTGTTTAAAACGTATCCGAATAGCATAGCAACAAAATCTTTGCAAGCGAATTCCCGCGGCAGAGATGCTATAAAACCAACCTTGACAGGTAATGGTGTGTTCCTATAATCACTGTATAATATGGGAGCGATCTTCAAATATTTGGTTGTATTCATTGGAATTCTTTTAGGATCCGCCAGCTTTTGCAATGCCGATTCTCAACCGCCTGCCGTAGGCGGTGTGTTACCTGAACTCACCCTTTCCGTACCCAAAAGCGATGAGCACCAGGAATATTTAGGCATAGCGGGGAACGAATCCTTCAGTATTCCAGAGATAAGAGCGGATGTGGTCATTATTGAAATATTCAGTATGTACTGACCTTTTTGCCAGAGGGGGGCTCCCTCTATCAACGAGATGTACCGTAAAATCGAAAGCGACAAAAGGCTCAAAGGAAAAGTCAAGCTGATCGGCATCGGTGTCGGAAACTCGGCTTTCGAGGTCGGCTATTTTAAAAAAACCTACAATATACCGTTTCCCCTTTTTCCGGATGGCAATTTTTCAATCCACAAGAAGATCGGCGAAGTTCGAACGCCTTATTTTATCTGCATTCGTATAAAGAGCGACGGCAGTCACCGGGTTTTTTATTCCAAAGTCGGCGGCGCCAAAGATGCCGATCAACTTATCAAAAAACTTCTTCAGGATTCGGGGTTGCTATGAGGAGGTGATCGATATGAAAAAATTTTTAATCATACATATCGTTCCGGGCCTGATCTTGTTTCTATGCATGACAGCCGCATATGGTGCCTCAGAGGCGTTTAAGGATAATATCTATGATCCGGGACAACTCAAACCGGTTGACAGCACCTTAAGAGTCAAAATTGGAGCGCGCGCACCGGATTTTAGGCTGCCGTCTGTATCCGGAGAAAAGATTTCTCTCAGCCAGTACCGGGACAAAAAGCATGTGGTCCTTTCTTTTGTTCCCGCAGCCTGGACGCCGGTTTGTTCCGATCAGTGGCCGGGGTATAACATTGTAAAGGAAATGTTTGACGAAAACGATGCCGTGCTCCTCGGCATCACGGTCGATAATATACCGACGCTGTATGCCTGGACCCATCAGATGGGGGAATTGTGGTTTCCGGTGCTTTCAGATTTCTGGCCCCACGGCGCGGTGGCTGAAAAATACGGTGTGCTGCGGTCCAGCGGCGTTAGCGAGCGGGCATTGATTTTCATTGATAAAAAAGGAATCATTCAAGA
>CBDUUO010000392.1:0-3851 GCA_965370395.1 uncultured bacterium | reverse complement strand
GCCGCCAGAAAACTCCGAGAAAAATATTTTGGCAATCGTGTTTTTCTTTATGGTTTTTTATACTTTAGTACCTATTGCGGTAACAACTGTAATTTTTGTTTTTATCGAAAGAACAACTTAGCCGCTATCCGCTATCGCAAGTCGCCGGCTCAGATCATTGCCTCTTCCCAACGTTTGGCTGAATCAGGTATTCACCTGATCGACCTGACCATGGGAGAAGATCCTGAAATTTTCCAAGCCGGCGACCAAGGATTTGAGGTTTTACTTGAGACGATCCGGTCGGTGAAGCAAAATACGAATTTACCTATCATGATATCCGCCGGTGTGCTTCCGGAGACTGTTCTTGGTAAACTTTCCGCCGCCGGTGCCACCTGGTACGCCTGTTATCAAGAAACCCATAATCGCGTATTATATCAAAAATTAAGAACGAGGCAGGATTATGATATTCGGATCAATAGTAAGCGAAGAGCGAAAGAACTGGGATTATTGATTGAGGAAGGACTGCTGGTTGGAGTAGGGGAGTCCATGGCCGATATCGCTGATTCCATTTTCGTTATGCGCGAGCTCAGAGCGGATCAGGTAAGGGTGATGAGTTTTGTGCCTCAAAAGGGAACTCCAATGGAGCGTTTTCCTTCCCCCAATCCTTCAAAGGAGGTACTTATCATTGCCTTAATGCGTTTGGTCTTTCCGGAATGTTTGATTCCTGCTTCTCTCGATGTTGGTGGACATGCCGAACTTGGCCAAAAGCTGGCGGCTGGCGCCAATGTAGTTACTTCCTTAATACCCCCCGGCCAGGGATTGGCCGGAGTAGCGCAATGCACTTTAGGTATTGAGGACGGAAAACGAACGGCAGCGGGCATTCAGAGTATACTGAGGGAAAACGAGTTAGAGCCGGCGTCTAGCGAAGAGTATCATTCATGGTTGAATCAACGCTTAAAATCCAGCTCGCCTGTTTCTAAAGCAGGCAATAGTTGTTCATGATTTTGCCGAGTCTGTCCCTTTTTTTTGATCCTCCAATAAAAGCGAACCTTGATGGCGTTTAAATCTGGTTGAAGCGTACTTTTCCAATTTCCAATCAGGGACGCCACATTTTGGGCATACCCCAATAAAAAGCTTATTTCTCAGCCATCTGGCAGCCCTGCTATTCCTGGAGTTATTTATTAAAAAAGCTTTATTACAATGGGTGGTAACTCTAGCCTGGTCTCCCAACTTTTCAATCGAGCGAATTCCATGCAGAATTCCTTTGCGGGAAGGCCATAGTTTGATTTTTTCAATTAAGCGAAGAAGATGAACACGCTTACGATAGTACCTTTTGGAGGGTGTTTTGGCTTTTCTTTCGGAATTCATTGGAATCTCTTATATGCTAGTGTTTGCAAGCGTCTATCACCATGGTAGCCACTCCAATCTGGAGAGGATCATGTAAGTATCTATTAAATAATTTCTTTCTCGCCTCCGAACTTAATCCACACGGGACACCGGGAACAGCAACATAGGTGTCAGGCGTGATCACCGATGCATCTACAAGATCGGTCGCGGGAGTAGCATCAATAATATACTGGTATTTTCCTGATGTCGAATGCCAGTTGTTATCTATTTGAATGTTGGTTTTCAGAACATCGGCAATCTCTTTTTGCAGAGTCGAAGTAAGTTGAGGATTGATATCGCATGCAGAAACCAAAACACCCATAGTAACAAGTATTTTGACGGTGTGACTACCTACTTCCCCACAGCCAATCACCAGAACGTTTTTCCCCTTAAGACCGGTGGCCATTAAATCAAGTCCCGCCACAAAACCTTTGGCCGTCATCTCAATGTTATCGGAAACGTACTTAGTACGAACATTTATGGCTACGAAACGATAATCATCCGCGAATAAGATAATATCGGATTTTTTTTCAAAGGCTTCGGCTATTCCAGCCGCATCTGAATTTTGAGCCACAAATGAATTAAAACCCAGATAACTGATTATTCCGCTGACAGTAGCGGAAAAACTGTCGATAATCCCCTGCCCACAAGTCAACGGTATAACGCAGACTTTGTTTGATTTGATGATTTCGTCAAGCCCAGAATCAAGCAGACCAACGGCGTGAGAGGCTATTGCTTTTAAAGTTTTGCCCGTCTTATTCAACAATTGTTGATCATATGCTTTCAACTCATGTGGGATATGTTCAATATCCTCAGTACGTAATCGGGTCATTCGATATCCTGTGCGACTGTCAATTTTTTCATAAGCTACCAGTCAACAATTTTTGACGCTAATTCAATAGGCGATTTGTTCTGCTTTATCGCGAATATTTTCATATATTTGTCGCTTTTTGTCAATAACTTCCTCTATGTTTTTGCCTTTAAGTATTAGGGCAGCGACCCATTCGTTTAAATCGGGATGATAATTGGTGATCACCTCATCTGCGCCAAATAGTCCTTGAAACAATTTTAAGGGACCAATACCGCTCATAATATGCTCCCCCAAAACATCAATTTGATCATTTGTTACCTTGATATGTTCATAAATCGCCGTTTGGGGCTGGTTGGTATTATTAATATTCATTTTCCCCGTTAAGAACAACTCTTCTAATAATTTTACCATATTGATTCCCGTAGATTGAAATACAGCGGTGGGAGTCTGGCTGGGAAGACGGGCGTCGATCTCAAGCACCTTCAACTGCCCACCGTGTAAAATAACTTCCACATCCATCAACCCCTTAAGTTGGATACGCTCAGCAATGGCAATTGCAATTTCTTCAAATTCAGCCACCAACTTCGGGGCTAACCCGCACGGTGCAATGACTCGTTCGCAAGCATATTCACTGTCCATCTGCAATTCGGTGACTTGCAGCGGAATATAATCGCTGGGCGTCCCAACAATCTCAATAGAATACGACGGCCCTTCCAAATATTCCTGTGCCACCATCTGGCTTAGAGAGCCTTTCATCGGGAAACTTGAAGCAAGTTCTTTTTCGTTATGGATAATTTTCACTCCTTGGCTCCCGCTTTCTCTGTCAGGTTTCACCACTATAGGGAAATCGCATTGGGGCCAGGATTTAGGAGCGTTAATATTGATGTCTTTAAATATTTGGTTCGACCTCTTTTTTGACGAGGAAATAGCGTAGGCCTCCATATCAAAGGCCAGCGGGATTGCCGTTTGCAGGGACCACTTTTGCAAAATAGAAAGAACACTGTCGTTTTCCAGTGCTGGGATAATAAGATCAACATCTTTTAGGATTTCATGCGGATCAATTTCAGCTGTAATCGTCAGCGGCAAAAAACGATCGCACATTAAAGATGCCCCCGCCTGGGGATTTTTATCGATAAGAAGCACATCCCAACCCGCTTTTTTGGCAAGATAGACAGCTTCGACCCCTTGAAGATTTCCACCGATGATGGCAACTAACATGCTCATTTCATTCTACTCAACAAGATAATCAGTTTGCTTTTTTACCTTCTCACTCACAGAAAACCCGCAACTTGCAGCCATAAATACAGAGATCATACAGCATACAATCATCAGAATTTTTTTTACCACGAACTTCTTCATATCTTACTTGTCCTACTCAAACTGACATTTCGCATTTAAACGCTTGCAAAACATAATTCAGGATTATATCAGAAATTCAACCGGATACCGTCCAAATAGGCCAGGCTCTTACCCCATTTTCCAATACTGTTGCTTCCCTCTGTCATCATTACCATGCGTTCGAGGCCGAAGCCTAATCCTACCCAAGTGTCGGTTATTCTCCAGGCGTGATCCAGGGGGTGCGGGCCCATCGCGCCTGAAGCGATTTCCAGCTTATCGTCACCACAAACAATATCGATGGTATCGCCATAAACCTTGGAGCTTTCTTTCTCAAACA
>CBDUUO010000391.1:0-3852 GCA_965370395.1 uncultured bacterium | reverse complement strand
AAAAAATTAGATCACTTTAGTCACTCCAAAAAAATTAGCTCATTTAATTATAAATCATGGTATCCAGTCGAATCAATACACTCATAATTAAAACCCCTGAAGGGATCGAATTTTCGCTGCAGCTTGCGGGGCCGATTACGCGGTTTCTGGCCTGGGCAGTCGATCTGGGGACCATTGTTGCCCTCATTTCGGTTTTAAATGTGGTTTTTGGGATCCTGGGTATTCTCAGCCGCGATCTGGCAATGGCGGCCAATATTATCGCTTTTTTTATTGTTTCGATCGGGTACGGCATTTTAACGGAGTGGTACTGGCATGGACAAACACTGGGCAAAAAGCTTTTACGCCTAAGAGTGATGGATGAACAGGGGCTGCGGCTTCAATTCAGCCAGATTGTCATCCGGAATCTGTTAAGATTTATTGACAGTTTGCCGGTGCTGTATCTGGTTGGCGGTCTGGTATGCCTGTTCAATAAGCGGGCTCAGCGATTGGGGGACTTTGCGGCCAATACCATTGTGGTCTGGAGTCCTCGTATTGCCGAACCGGATTTGAACCAGCTTTTGGAAGGCAAATACAATTCCTTTCGTGAATATCCCCATATAGAAGCCCGCCTCAGACAACATGTCACTCCTTTAGAGGCCCAGATTGCGGTTGAGTCGATTGTCCGGCGCAATGACCTGGACCCCCGGGCCCGGATTGAGCTTTTCCGTGATCTGTCATCCTATTTTCAAACCATTGTCACCTTTCCGCAAGAAGCCACCGACGGAATTTCCGACGAACAATATGTGCGCAATGTGGTCGAAGCGCTCTTGCGGCCGAAGACATCCGGAGGGATTGCTTCGTCGTTTCACTCCTCGCAATGACTCTGGTATGTGAAGATTTTTTCGAGGTTTTTGGATTCAGCCAAAACGACTAAAGACCCATCTGCCAGGTCCATCGGTAAGTCTTGGTATTTTTTCATTAGTTCTCGACAACGGGCTTGCATTATATGTTGATTCACATTTTGCGTCCGGATCATAAAAAAGCAACTGCCTTGATATTTACCGGTAAAATCAGATATCTGTTTTTTCATTGAGTTTCAACTCTGGCAAGAAGGATCGCAGGTATCGAAAAACACGATTTTTATGTGATCACTCATTAGATATCACCATTTTTCATAAGCTAACGATCATCTCAATATATCACAACGCGTTGACATCATGTGATATATAATTTATCTGGTATGATATCGACACTCGCGCCTCATCCTGACTGACCACAATATCTTGGGCTTAATTTCACACGGCTTTCGTATCATATTCTGATTGGCCTAATTCAGCTTCTTTAAAGCTTTTTGAAATCGAGGCTGATCGCGAATCGGATCAAAATCTAAATCATTGTCAATCCATTCCAGCGAGGCATAACCTGATTCGATTGCTATCTCAAAACAGTCAAGCGCCTGTTCGATCTTGCCCGCGAGCGAGTAAATGCAGGCCATGTTGTACAGCACTCGGGGGTCGTCAGGGTCAATCGCATGGGCACGTTTGGCCCAGTTGATTGCTTTCTCCACCTTACCGAAAGCCATGAGTATGCTGCCACCCAGATACAAGGCACGCGCATCATCCGGGTTGAGCCGGAGGTGCTTCTCGACAAGTTCAATAGCCCGGTGCGATGCGGTTTCGGCCTTCGTGGGAAGGTTCAGTTTCTTGTACGCAGAAGCAAGAAAAACAGTGGCTTGGTAGTCTTCCGGCCGCACTTCACCCGCCTTTTCAAACAATAATGCCGCCTTTTCTATCTTGCCCTGCTGTCTGCAGGTTCGTGCATAGAAATAGTACGCTTCGTACAGTTTGGGATTGAGCTTGATAGCCCTGTCAAATTCCTTTTCGGCTTCGTCATACTGCATGCTGAGCGACACGGCGAGCCCCCGCGCGGCGTGTGCTTCGGCGAGTTCCGGATCGAGTTCGATCGCCCTTTTACTGGCCGCCACGGACCGCTCGATATTTTCTTGTTTCTTTTCGAAATACATGAAGAGGTAAGAGTAGCAATCCGATAGTCCGGCATAGGCGAGCGCATAATCCGTGTCTTTCTTGATGGCTTGGGTGAACATCTCGGATGCGTATTGGATGTTCTTGCGCCGCCCCTGGTGAAAGAACTCACGGCCCCTCAGGTAGAAATCATACGCCTGAACGTCCTGAGTTTTCACCTTTCCCAGAGCGCGATTTTCTCTCTTGCTTAGTTTTATCTTTAAGGCCCGAACTATATTCTTTGCGATTTCTTCCTGAATATCAAACACGTCCTCCAATTCTCGATCATAACGCTCTGACCAGAGGTGATACCCGTCGGCTACATTTATTAGTTGAGCTGTGATACGCAAACGATTTCCTGCTTTCCTGACACTTCCTTCGACGATAGTATGGGCTCCTAATTTCATGCCGATTTCACGAATGTCTTGATTTTTACCCTTGAATGCGAAACTTGAAGTTCTGGCAACAACGTGTAAATCTTCTAAATGTGTCAGGTCGATAAGGATATCTTCCGCGATGCCATCGCAGAAGTACTCCTGTTCTTTATCTGCACTCATATTTATGAAAGGCAATACCGCGATAGAGGGTTTATCAGGCAAATTGACCTCTTTGTTTAGCTCGGGAAAAGCGGTTTTGGTATTCATCTTTACTTGATACACGCGCACCGGCTCTATTATATTTTTAATGTGTTGTTCTCCCAGATAATTATAATCTAAAGGCAGTTTATTTTTTATATGTTCGTAGACAGTCCCCGAGATACAGATGCCTCCGCCCTCAGCCAAGCCTTCCAAACGAGCTGCAATATTGAGTCCATCTCCGTAAATCCTGTCCCCGTCAACGATAACATCTCCAAGATTGATCCCAATTCTAAATTCCATTTTGCGGTTTTCAGATAATTCATCGTTCCGAATTTTAAGAGCTTCTTGGATTTTTTCAGCACATTCTACAGCATCTACAACGCTAGCAAATTCGGCCAGAATATTGTCACCCGGTGAATCAACAACCCGGCCACGGTATTGCTGGATAAACGTGGTCATGACTTCTCGATAGGTCTTAATAGTTTGGACGGTTGAGGACTCATCATCTTGCATGAGACGGCTATACCCTTTAACGTCCGCGCTAAGGATGGCGCTGAGTTTCCGCTTTGCTCGCTCTTCGGTCATTGTCCCCCCTATTTTTGAGGTTTTAAAACAGGAGAAATGTCTGCAATTAACAGTACCAAAAGGAATATGAAATGAGATGTCAAACCCGACTCAATTTCGAAAATAAAACATGCCTCAGGTCAGGTAGATAAAGAAATGCAGATCAGCTTTTTGATCATATTATATCATTCAGTTACGGAGGGTCAATTTATATTGGTGATCTTGTCGGTTTTAAAATATTATGGAATTTACATCTGATAAAGCGGGTTTAATGAAAGATGGTCTGCCACAACATATGGTAGTGTGGCCATATTACGCTGGGGTACATGTAACAGCTATAAAACCAACTATCTCAGGCCTCTATTTCGTGCAGATATCGCCACTTAACCAGAGATTCAAAATTAGCCCTAACCAAAATATTGTGATATCTGATAAGCGATATGCACAAACCTGATTTTTCTATTCACTGCTATGATCAGCAGGATAGACACCCACTAAGATTTTTCCTTCCCATATAAATATCACAACAGCATGACTTTACAATTCAAGTTTTCGTTCCTTGATTCTTCCCCTATGAAATTCTTGCAATTTTGCGAGTTTGGCAATAAATGTAGTTGTACAGATCGACTTAAATCATTGCGCATACATACACAGCGGTTTACAAGCTTTACCGTTTTCGATAGCTTTAATGTCAACAATGCGCCGATAAG
>CBDUUO010000390.1:0-3862 GCA_965370395.1 uncultured bacterium | reverse complement strand
ATACCAAACACCAAATACGAAACACCAAACACTTGATGAATTCGACTTTTTACGAATTCATCATTTTTATAGAAATTTATTGATAAGTCAAAATAATAATTTGCACCCGATTAGCTGCTTTACGCTCGGATTCACTTTTATATCAATTCCTAATAGACCTTACGTCGTGAAAAGCCCTTTCCGATGACGTTGAAGGTACTTTCTGTAATAAAAAAAGCATTTGAATCAATTCCAAACACAGTTTCTTCAAGACGTTTCAGCTGATAATTATTCACTACAGTGAGCATCACCTTTTTACGTTTACCCGTGTAGCCGCCGCGGCCATATAAGAAGGTGACGCCGCGCTGAAGCTTTTTTATAATTCTCTGAGCGATCGCATCGGACTTATCTGAAATCACAATCACCAGTTTGCGCTGGTTGAACATACTGAGAAAGTAATCCATCACTTGAGAGATAATAAATGTAAGGACCAGCGAGTAAAGAATAAGATCCAGATTTAAAAATCCGAGGCTAAGACTGAAAAGAACCAGATTAAAATAGAAGAAAAACTGGCCGATGCGAATATTGAACTTCTGATTGAGGATGATAGCAATAATATCGCTTCCGCCGACCGATCCAAATGAGTGTAAATATATCCCCGCTCCTGCACCGATCAGCGTGCCGCCGGCAAGGGCCGCCAAAAATCGGTCTTTGATGGGAATAACGAAAGGAATTAAATCAATGGCAAGGGTTAGCACCACCATTCCAAAGAGGCTGTAAAAGAAAAATCGCCGGCTGAGAATCAGCCAGCCGGCGATAAATAGCGGTATATTGAGCACAAAATACCAGGTGCCCGGTGATAAGCCCTTGAAGATATAAAAAATGAGCAGGCTGAGCCCGGAAAATCCACCTGAAATAAAACCATTCGGAATGACAACGGATTTAATGCCGACGGATAATATGACGCCACCGACCGTGATTAGAATCAGATTCCATCCGATCGAATAAATTAGCGTTAGTTTTTGTGATTTCATATTTATTTCCCTTAATCAAATATAAGCTTACACCTTAAACATTATATTCTCAAAAACAAGAGTATCAACCGCACTTCAGTAGAGATGAAGATTTTTAAATCATTCTAGTATTTTTTGCCTTGCTCGACCTCTCCTATCGCCTCTTCCAAAATATCCAGCGCAAGGTCCATTTCTTGCCGGGTAATCACCAAAGCCGGTCTTAAAGTGATGACATTGCCCTCAATGGTTTTAAATGACAGGCCTTTTTCAAGGCATTTAAACATGATTATTTCGGCTTCATCCACCGCTCGTTCTTTGGTTTTTGGATCTTTAACCAAATCGATTCCGATGTGCAGCCCAACACCCGTTATATCGCCGATCAAGGAATGCTGTTCTTTCATTAGGTTCAGCCTTTTTAGGGTGTATTGGCCGAGTTCAGCCGCATGTTCATGAAGCTTGTTTTTTTCAATATAATCGATTTCGGCCAATGCGGCTGCAGCACACAGGGCGTTTTTTTCATGCGTGTAATGCCCGATTGACCGGTGCTGGAGAGTATTATACTTATCATGGGTGACAATCCCGGCAAACGGAACCAAACCGCCCCCTAATGATTTGCCCAGCACCAGAACATCCGGCGTTACATAGTATTCACTGGCAAACATCTTGCCGGTTCGTCCAAAGCCTTCAATGATTTCATCAAAGATCAACAGTGCACCATAATCTTCGCAGAGTCTTTTAACACCTTGCCAATATCGTTGTGTCGGAACCATGGGAGTCGCCGATATGGGCTCGCCAATGATGGCCGCCATTTCCGGTTCTCTTTGTAAAACGACTTCAATCTGCCTCAGGCATTCGGCATCCACATCTTCTTTGCTGTTAAAGCCCCATGGATTCCGGTAATAATTGGGAAACTCCACATGAAAGGCTCCCGGCAGCATCGGCCCCAGGCCGCCGCTGAAATGTTCTTCCCCTCCCACGCTGGCCGCACCCATCCCGGTTCCGTGATAAGAATCCCAGAATGAAATCGTCTTAAAATTACCGGTTACATATTTTGCCAGCATAATCGCCATTTCGATGGCTTCGGATCCACCGGGGCAAAAAAGGGACCGGCAAAGATCACCGGGGGTAATCTGCGCCAGTTTTTTAGCCAGTTCGATCGCCGGAATATTGGTATACCTTCGGGGGCAAAACGACATTTCTTCGTCCAACTGCTTCTTAACCGCCGTAATAACTTCCGGATTGTTAAAGCCGGCATTGTGGATACCGTTGCCGTGCATATCGATGTAATTTTTACCTTTCAGATCTTCGATATAAATTCCATATGCCCTGGAAAGAACATTTATCACGGGGGTCGAAAGGCTTTGATGAAGGAAATATTGGGTATCTTCTTCAAACCACTTTTTTTCCGGCCCCGATAAATTCCGCTCCCAATATTTTCTGCGATTCGGTGTGGTGTTGATATCACCTTGTTCGCGTTCAAACCGTTTATTTTTTCTCATCAATTTTTCTCCTAATGTTAAATTGACATGCGCATGGTTTTCAATTAACGGCAATATTTTATTGGGATAATCAAAGCCAATGTATTTTGGCCGATAACCCAAATCAAGCTAAAAAAATTATTCATTTGACTTATTTGATACGAAATAGATAAAAATTAGTCGTTCCGGTCAATAATCGATGAAAGGGGATTCCAGTATGGCAAAACTGCACAAATCAGAAGGCGATATTAATATTTCCCCGCGACGAGACAAATGGCAAAAAAAACAGATTGATGCCAGAAGTCGTGCTCTGCTGGATGAAGATGCCCGTTATTTTCTCAAACAGTCGCTGTCTACTCCCTGCCTAAACACCATGCGCGCGTGTGAGGGCATCTATATCGAAGATATGCAGGGCAACCGGTATATGGATTTTCACGGAAACAATGTTCATCAGGTCGGTTTTGGTAATCCGGAAGTCATTGCAGCCGTAAAAAAACAGCTTGATGAATTGTCGTTCTGCACCCGAAGGTATACCAATCAAATCGCGGTGGACCTGGCCAAAAAACTGGCCCAGATCGCTCCGGATAAATTAAATAAATCCCTGTTCTGTCCGGGTGGTGCGGAAGCGGTCGGGATTGCAGTAAAACTGGCGCGAATTGCCACCAGGCGACATAAGACGATTTCGATGTGGGATTCCTTCCACGGAGCAACACTGGATACCATATCCATCGGGGGCGAAGCCGTCTTTCGCCAGGGCATGGGGCCGTTGCTGCCCGGCACTGAGCATGTCCCCCCGCCCGACGAATATCGCTGTGTGTTTGGCTGCGGCAGCCGTGGCGGTTGCGACCTGACCTGTGCCAACTATGTCGAATACGTCCTTGAAAAAGAAGGCGATATCGCCGCTGTTATTTCCGAACCCATCCGCAGCACCCCTTATATTCCCAAACCCGAATACTGGCAAAAAATCCGTCAGGCCTGCGATCGCTTCGGCGCCCTGTTGATTTTTGATGAAATTCCCCATGCCCTTGGCCGAACCGGAAAAATGTTTACTTTCGAAAATTTTGGGGTCACGCCGGACATCGTGGTGCTGGGCAAAGGGCTGGGTGGTGGCATCATGCCCTTCGCCGGAATCATCGCCAGAGAAGAATTAGATGTTGCCGCTAACCGGGCGTTGGGCCACTACACCCATGAAAAAAGTCCGGTTGCCAGCGCCGCTGCCCTGGCAACCATTAATTATATCGAAAAAAACAATCTAGTGAACCATGCCCGCAAGCTGGGTCAGTATGCGTTGAATCGCCTTAACGAAATGAAGCAGCACCATCCTCTGATCGGCGACGTCCGCGGCCTTGGTCTGTTTTTAGGAATCGAACTGGTTAAAGATCAAAAAACGCG
>CBDUUO010000389.1:0-3864 GCA_965370395.1 uncultured bacterium | reverse complement strand
AAGCCAGAATAGATGCCCGCCCGCCTCGCCTGAGCCCGCCCGGCATTGCCTGAGGTGCAGCCGATGGCGGACGTGGTGGCGGGCAGGCCCCTGGTGCACTGCATCATATCATCATCCGGTATAACAGGGTCATGAAAATATGCATTTTTTTTCTGATAAATTGGGTCATGCTTGATTAGTAATACAAAAAGTTCCTGCCAGCTCATGGCGGAAAACGACACGTCATGGTTCCAGGAGGACAACTCATGGCCCAGAGCGACGGCTCATGGGGGAGTTTAAAAGCGGGCATCACGCGTTAAGATTAGAGGCCAAAGCTTGAATTGTAATTTAAGTAGACTAAATTTGGCTCTTAACTTCGGGTCTTGATTCAGCTGTAAAAATATCCCGGCGCTCATTGTCACGCGATAATAGATGATACAAGACTCCTTCATATTCTATTCGCCATGCCCTAGTCATATCATCTAAACATATAATCCAAACTGTGATGTCAATGTCAATTCTTATTCACTATTCAAGCTTTGACCCCATCTTGTTAAATATCTTGACATAAGCCTTTCAAGGCACTATTGATATATCTATCAATTTGAAATATGGCAAAGCCGGGAGCTCGGAGATACCGGGCTGAGAGGGGCTCTACAATAAAATACCGAGTCCGACCGTTGAACCTGATCCGGATAATGCTGGTGGAGGAAAAAATTAGCCGTCAAGCCGCCCTTCATCGGACGGTTTTTTTTTATCCTGCAACTGCTTTCCTTCAATAAAACCGTAAAAATATCCATTTTCCAAGCCTGCCCGGCCCTCGCTGCTTCCTTTAAAAACCTGCTTTGCCGTTATGGATGCGCAATCTATAGTCAAAGGAGGATGACATGAAAAAAATCACATGGATGATATTGTTCTGGGTGGTGGTATTTGCCGGCGACCTCCATCCTGGCTTTGCAGCCGAAAAAACCCCTGAACTCATTTTGATGGCCCACGACAGTTTCAACGTCAGCAAGGCGGTTGTTGCGGAATTTGAAACCAGGCATCACGTTAGGCTTCGCTTTCTAAAAGCCGGAAGTTCCGGTGCCATGCTGAACCAGGCGATTCTTTCCAAAAACAATCCTATGGCCGATGTGCTTTTTGGTGTGGACAATACGTTTCTCAGCCGGGCTCTGAAGGCGGACATGTTTTTACCTTATCACTCACCCCTTCTGAGTGATATTGCCGACGACCTTAAACTTGACCCCACCTACCGTCTTTTGCCGGTTGATTTCGGCGATGTTTGCTTAAACTACGACAAACAATGGTTTGCTGCAAAAGATCTTGCTCCCCCCGCCAGCCTTGAAGATCTGATATCGCCGGCATATAACGGCTTAACAGTGGTTGAAAATCCGGCCACGTCTTCACCGGGACTGGCCTTTTTACTCACCACGGTCGGACATTTCGGCGAGGATGGTTACCTTGATTTCTGGAAAAAACTTAGAGCCGGCAATGTGCGGGTGGCCGCCAGCTGGAAAAAAGCTTACTGGGGGGACTTCAGCGCCGCATCCGAAGGAGACCGGCCCATTGTAGTAAGCTATGCCAGCAGTCCCGCGGTCGAAGTTCATTTTGCAGAAAAGCCCGTGGAGCAATCCCCCACGGCGGCCGTGGTGCAAAAAGGGACCTGTTTTCGCCAGATCGAGTTTGTCGGGATTTTGCGCGGCACAAAAAAGATTGATCTGGCCAAAAAGCTGGTGGATTTTATGCTTGAACGGGCTTTTCAGGAGGACATACCGTTGCAAATGTTTATGTATCCGGCCAACAAACTCGCAGTTCTGCCCGATGTTTTTGTAAAGTATGCAGGGACTGCCCAGGAGCCGGTTTTCGTTTCGCACCGGGACATTGCCGCCCATCGTGAACAATGGATAGAGGCCTGGACGGAAGCGGTTTTGCGGTAGTTAAAATTCTATAAAATGAAAAATATCAGCACAAAAACCTATGTCCTGCTGGCGGGACTGCCCCTGACGTATCTGGCAATATTTTATTTCTATCCTTTGGCAAAAATTTTCACAGTCAGCTTCATACCGGATGAAACCTGGGGGCTGGATAACCTTCAAAAACTGGTGACCAGCGGAATCTATCTGCGCACATTGTGGTTTACGACATGGCAGGCGGCGGTTTCAACAGCTCTGACGCTGCTGCTGGCCCTGCCCGGAGCATATGTTTTTGCCCGCTATCAATTTTGGGGCAAAGATCTGCTGCGGTCTTTTACCACTGTGCCCTTTGTCCTGCCTACGGTGGTGGTGGCCGCTGCATTTCATTCTCTGCTGGGCCCCCGCGGCCTGGTAAACACAGTGTTGATCAAGTGGTTCGATCTGACTTCGCCTCCCGTGGCCGTCGATCAAACCATTGTACTCATTTTAATTGCCCATGTTTTCTATAATTATACAATCGTGCTTCGCATTGTGGGAGGGTATTGGTCTCGTCTGGAACCCGGTTTGACGGAGGCCGCCAAAATGCTGGGCGCCTCCTCCGGCAAGGCCTTTTTGAAAGTGACCCTGCCACTGCTCAGTCCTGCGATTCTGGCGGCGTCTCTGCTGGTGTTTATTTTCTGTTTTTCCAGCTTCGGCGTAATCCTGATTCTGGGCGGGCCCCGCTTTGCCACCATTGAAGTGGAGATCTACCGCCAGGCGATTCATCTTCTCAATTTGCCGATGGCAGCCGCCCTGTCCCTCCTACAGATCCTGTTTACTTTTGTCCTCATATGGGTATATACCCGGCTGCAGCGAAGTCGATCCCGGGCGCTGAAGCCGGAATCCCGGGCGGTCACCCAGAAAAAAATTGATTCAGGTACCGACCGGCTGGTGGTGACTGCCAACGTGGGGTTTATGATCCTTTTTCTGGGGCTTCCGATGATTTCACTCGTCGTACGGTCATTTACTGCCGAAACAGGGTTTTCTTTCGCTTTTTACAGAACACTGTTTGAGAACAGCACCCAATCCGTATTTTTTGTTCCTCCCGCGGAGGCCGTGTTCTACTCACTGGGGTTTGCTCTGGCAGCCCTGCTGATAGCATTGACCCTGGGAGTGCCTGCAGCTGTTTTTCTGGCCGGGCCAACAAATCGCGTACGATCTGTGCTGGATCCGTTGTTTATGCTGCCGCTGTCGACTTCCGCGGTGACGCTTGGTTTTGGTTTTATCATTGCCTTGGACAAACCACCGCTGAATCTTAGGAATTCTCCGATGCTGGTGCCACTGGCTCACACACTGGTGGCCTTCCCTTTTGTGGTGCGAAGCCTGCTGCCGGTCCTGCGCAGCATACCCGCAAGATTGAGGGAATCAGCCGCTGTTCTGGGTGCTGCTCCCTGGCAGGTATGGCGCACTGTGGATTTGCCGATCCTGGGCCGTGCGCTGGTCGTTGCTGCAATCTTTGCCTTTACCATCAGTCTGGGCGAATTCGGCGCCACCGTCTTTGTGGCACGTCCCCAGACACCAACCATGCCGCTTGCCATTTATCGGTTTCTGGGGCAGCCGGGTGCCGCCAACTATGGCCAGGCCATGGCCATGAGCAGTATATTGATGTTGGTGTCGGCGGCCGGGTTTATGCTTATGGAGAAATTCAGAATGGGGCAGCACGGGGAGTTTTGAAATGGCCTTATTAGAGGTGGATAAAATCAGCAAAAATTTTGGCGGTATTTTTGCCCTAGATAAAATAAAATTGTATTTAAATACCGGAAATATACTTTGTCTTCTGGGGCCTTCCGGCTGTGGAAAAACCACACTGCTGCGCATTATTGCAGGGCTGGAAAAAGCCGATAAAGGCACGGTAATATTTGACGGCACGGATCTGACCCGACTGCCCCCGCATCGCCGCCGTTTCGGGATGATGTTTCAAGAGTTTTGCCTT
>CBDUUO010000388.1:0-3877 GCA_965370395.1 uncultured bacterium | reverse complement strand
CCCGCCAGAAAAACAGCGCTAATCATTTTTGCGATGGTCGACGGCTTGGTACGATTTAATACCTATAAACTTTACGATGGCGCAGCGCTTTACAGTGAGGTTATCGAATCCTGCTGCAGGATGTTGAAAAGCAATATAGGAATTGAATAATAGTAATAACGCGGATATTACTCATCCTCGTTCTCGTGCTCGACATCGTACCAAATAATGCTTCACCAATTTCCGTTTTTCGATTACGAGTACCTGGACGACGACGAGTACGATTAGAATAAAATTCGATGATGAAACGATTTTTTTCATATTTTGATTGGCCCGAGGGTTATCGTAGCGACACCCTGAAAATTGATGTCCTCGCCGGTCTAACAGTAGCGCTGGTGCTCATCCCCCAATCTATGGCCTACGCCGAACTTGCCGGGTTACCGCCGTATTATGGGCTCTATGCTTCTTTTCTGCCGCCGATGGTTGCCGCTTTGTTCGGTTCCAGTCGCCAGTTGTCCACCGGTCCGGTGGCCGTGGTTTCGCTTTTAACCGCCACAGCTCTTGAGCCGTTAGCCATAAGCGGCAGCCAACAATACATTGCCTACGCCATTTTGCTGGCCCTGCTGGTCGGCGTGTTTCAATTTGCCCTCGGTGTACTGAAACTGGGACTCGTCGTCAATTTTATCTCCCATCCGGTGGTAAACGGATTTACCAATGCGGCGGCTCTTATCATCGCCACATCGCAACTGCACAGAATATTTGGTGTCCATGTGGAGAAGGCTGCGCACCATTACGAAACGATCTACAGGGTACTAAAAACGGCCGGGTACTATACGCACTGGCCCACGGTGTTTATGGGAACGTTGGCCTTTGTGATTATGTATGTGTTAAAACGTGTGGCACCGCGGGTACCGAATGTCCTCGTGGCTGTCGTCATTGCCACCGGTCTCTCCTGGGCTCTTGGATTTGAGCACAGCGCTGTTGTGGATATTTCGGCGATCCACTCTGAAAAAGTCAAACAAGCGGTTAACAAATTCAATCACGCCGTAAAGTCCGCTACGCTTCTTGCCGATAAGCGCGCTCAATTAATCAAAAATCTCAATACAACCAGGGGCTCACAGGACACTTTCGCAGAACTTGACACCAGGCACGCGGCTGAACGTATAGCCCTGCAAATTGCACAATTTAAAAACGAGGCCAAAAACTACCGCAGGCAAATGCGCAGCTTTCTTCTTCAGGGTATCAGACAGACTGACGGCACATTCACGTTTTATCCGGCCAGCGAAACTGTCGGCCACGATAAAAGTAACGATCGCCTCTGGCGCCTTGAGGTGGGCAATACCGTCCTTCAGACAAACCGTTTAAAAATAACCGCAGGAGGCGAGGTGGTCGGCAGGATTCCCCGGGGCCTTCCCTCTTTGTCGCTACCCAAAATTGACTATCATCTAATTTTGCATCTATTACCATTTACGGTCATCATATCCCTGCTGGGGTTTATGGAGGCCATCTCCGTTGCCAAGGCCATGGCGGCCAAGACCGGTCAGAGGCTGGATCCCAACCGGGAGCTCATCGGTCAGGGTCTGGCCAACATCTGCGGTGCTGTCGCCAAAAGCTATCCAACTTCCGGATCCTTTTCCAGATCGGCGATAAACCTGCAATCCGGTGCGGTTTCGAGTTTATCCAGTGTTTTCACCAGCCTCACGGTGATTGTCGTACTTTTGTTTTTGACACCGCTTTTTTATCATTTGCCTCAATCGGTGCTTGCTGCTATAATCATGATGGCGGTCGTAGGGCTGATAAATATCAATGGATTCATACACGCCTGGCAGGCCCAATGGTATGACGGTGCGATCTCCATCATTACTTTTATCTGCACCCTGGCGTTTGCGCCTCACCTGGACAGGGGCATTTTGATTGGGGCCGCCCTTTCGATCCTTGTTTTTTTATATAAAAGCATGCGGCCGAAAGTTGTTGATCTTTCCCTGGATGTTGACCGCACGCTGCACGATGCCGTTGCCAGCGGTTTGCAGGAATGCAGGTATATCGACGTTGTTCGCTTCGATGGCCCGCTTTTTTTCGCCAACGCCAGTTACCTCGAGGACCAGATTAGAAACCGCCGGCGGTCAAAAAAAGAGCTCAAACACATTATCATCTCCGCAAGCAGCATCAATGATATTGACGCATCCGGTGAAGAGGCCTTATCTTTGACTGTGGACCGGGTCAGAAGCGCCGGAATCGATATTTCTCTAAGCGGAGTAAACCGATCCGTCATGAAAGTACTCAAGCAAACGCATCTGATCGTAAAAATCGGTGAGGATCATATATACCCGACCATTGAAAAAGCCATCAGCGCTGTTCACGCCCAGACCCATGAGGGCGGAGAGGAAAAAAATTGTCCGTTAACAACCGTGTGTCGTATTTCCCAACCACGGGAATAGATGGAGGATAAAATGTCTATCATTACCTTATTCAGCGGAAGTTTCTGCCAGGAAGGCCCTGTGGTCCAGGAGGTCATTTCCCGCACCGGATACAGGCAAATTGCCGATGATGAAATTATCGCCGAAGCCAGCCGACGTTCCGGATTGGCCGAAAGTAAAATTAAACGGGCCTTTTCAGCCGGAACCTCCGTGTTCAATAAATTCACCCATGAAAAGGAGCGCTCCATTGCATACATAAAACACGTGGTTGCCGATATGATTGCCGCTGACAATGTTCTGGTCACATGTTTCTCCGGGCAGCTGATTCCCAAAACTGTTAATCATACCCTGCGGGTGTGTTTGATCGCAAGCATAAAATATAGAATCGCCGCCGCTTCCATGCAGCATGGCGTTTCGGAAAAAGAAGCTGCCAAACTTGTACACAGGCGGGAAGAAGATTGTTCATTCTGGATCAATACTCTTTTCAAGTCCAGCGACCCTTGGGATGCTGCCCTTTATGATATCATCATTCCGGTTGACAAGATGACACCGGAGGATGCGGCCGCTCTCATCGCGGAGTATGCCGGCAAGGATATCGTCAAACCAACCGCTAGTTCAAAACAGGCGCTAGAAGACTTTCGTCTTGCAGCTGAGACGGAGGTGGCCTTAGCAAGAGAAGGCCACACCGTGGATGTCAGCGCCGGCAACGGTGCAATCACCTTGACCATCAACAAACATGTTCTCATGTTAACCCGGCTGCAGGATGAACTCAAATCAATCGCCGGGCAGGTAGCCGGGATCAAGTCGGTGGAAACTAAAGTCGGCAAGGACTTTCACAAGACAGACATTTACCGTAAACACGACTTTGAAATGCCATCTAAAGTGCTGCTTGTTGACGACGAGCGTGAATTCGTTCAAACCCTGTCAGAACGTTTATTGATGCGGGATATGGGCTCGGCAATCGCCTATGACGGCGAATCAGCCCTTAATTTAATCAAGGAAGACGAGCCTGAAGTGATCATTGTTGACCTTAAAATGCCTGGAATTAACGGTTTAGAGGTTCTGCGGAAGGTTAAGGAAACACGCCCGGAAATAGAGGTTATCGTTCTCACCGGGCACGGCAACGAAGAAGATCGCAAGTTATGCATGGAATTGGGCGCTTTTGCATACCTGCAAAAACCCCTGGACATCAATGTGCTCAGCGAAACGATACAACAAGCCAACGAAAAAATTCGGCAGAAAAAGGGAAGTAAAGATTGAGGAACTGAAGATTTTCGAGTTTTGATTCTCCCGACAGCGGTGGGATAGAAATTACGAGACATTAAATTATGTCAATATTGGAAAAGCTCAAACCAGGCTTTTGGGACCATGAAGATATAGCCACCGAACCGTATAAACACCTGTTTAACTTTCGCCGCATCTGGCGGCGGGCGGTTTTCGTCACAGCTGTCGTGGCAATCGTGCCCCTGGTCATAACGGCT
>CBDUUO010000387.1:0-3890 GCA_965370395.1 uncultured bacterium | reverse complement strand
CTTGTTTCTGAAAACAAAGTCCTCTGTCATCCGGCCAGCATTGATTCGATTCCCACTTCCGCCAATAAGGAAGACCATGTTTCTATGGGGACGATTTCTGCCCGAAAATGCCGGGATATTATAACAAATGCCGAAGATGTCATCGCCATCGAACTTCTATGTGCTGCCCAGGCGCTGGATCTGTTTACCAACAAGAAACCCGGCGAAGGCACCCTGGCAGCCTACCAAGCCATCCGGCAGGCGGTTCCCCACCTGGAAAAAGACCGCATCGTTTCAGCTGATATCATTGCTGCTAAGGCGCTGATGCGCAACGGTAAGATTCTGAAGGCGGTAGAAAAACAGGTCGGTGCGCTTCAATAAAACTCACCCCGCCTGCTAAAAATCGATATATCGTAACGATTTTAATCACTGTTTTAATGCTTTCTATTATCGTATATTCCAGGTATAGGATAACCCAGCGGGCAGCAGAGGAGTCGCCTGCAACGCGCAGCATGATGTTTGTCGGAGGTTTGCATGACAGGGGAAATGAACGCATTGGTGAAGGCCAAGCCTGAACCCGGGCTCTGGCTGGAAGAAGTGCCCATTCCCGATACTGGCATCAACGATGTCCTGGTTAAGATTCACAAAACCGCCATCTGCGGTACCGATATCCACATTTATAGCTGGAATGAGTGGGCTCAAAAAACCATTCCCGTGCCCATGACGGTGGGCCATGAGTTTGTGGGCCGGGTGGCCGAGATCGGCAGCAATGTTCATGATTTTAAGCCCGGGGACCTGGTTTCCGGTGAAGGCCACCTGGTTTGCGGCCGCTGCCGTAACTGTCTGGCCGGGCGGCGCCACCTGTGCATGCGGACCAGCGGCGTGGGGGTTAACCGACCCGGCGCCTATGCCGAATATTTGAGCATCCCGGTGACCAACATCTGGTTTTGCGACCCCCATATTCCGACAGATGTTCTCACTTGCTTTGATCCATTGGGCAACGCCACTCACACCGCGCTCTCATTTGATGTGCTCGGCGAAGATGTGCTCATCACCGGTGCCGGACCCATCGGGTGCATGGCAGCTGCGATTGCCAAACACGCCGGTGCCCGTTATGTGGTGGTCACCGATGTGATCCCCTACCGCTTAAAACTGGCAAAAAAAATGGGCGCCACCCTGACGCTGGACGTACGCACTCAAAAGATCGAAGACGCCCAGAAGAAGCTGGGCATGAAGGAAGGTTTTGATGTCGGCCTGGAGATGTCGGGCAACCCGGACGCGCTGCGTGCGATGCTGGCCAACATGTGCCATGGGGGCAAAATCGCCATGCTGGGGATTTTGCCTGCCGACACAGCCGTTGACTGGGACCTGGTCATTTTTAACGGTCTTAACATCAAAGGGATCTACGGTCGCGAGATGTACGAAACCTGGTATAAAATGTCCGCCATGATCCAGAGCGGTTTGGATATCAGCCCGGTGATTACCCACCGTTTTAATTATACCGAGTATGAAAAAGCATTTGAGGTCATGCGATCCGGCAAATCGGGGAAAGTCATTTTAAATTGGACTGAGTCAAGTGACTAAAGTGAACTAAAGTTTGAAGTGACTAAAGTTAAGGTGTCGCTGCGCTCCGTCCCTTATAAAAAGATAGAATTCCTCAACTTTAGTCACTTTAGATCACTTATTACTTTAGTTCACTTGCCCCGTTGTACTCGGCAATAATTTGAAAGTAAAAAAATTGGTTATAAAGTACTATCAAGTGGAAGGAGCCCCAGAATGTACGGGAAAATGAAGGATCATTTGATCAATGAGTTGGAGCAGATTCGCCACAGCGGCCTTTATAAAGACGAGCGCATCCTTGCCGGCCGCCAGGGTGCCAAAGTCGAACTGGCCGACGGCCGGCAGGTGATCAACCTCTGTGCCAATAATTACCTGGGTTTAGCCGGCACACAGGATCTGGTGGAGGCCTCAAAGGAGGGCCTGGAGCAATGGGGTTATGGTCTGTCCTCGGTGCGCTTTATTTGCGGCACCCAGCAACTCCACAAGCAGCTTGAGCAAAAAGTGTCCCGGTTTCTGGGCACCGAGGACACCATTCTTTATTCTTCCTGTTTTGATGCCAATACCGGCCTTTTTGAAACCCTGCTCGGTCCTGAGGATGCGGTCATCTCCGATGAGCTAAATCATGCCAGCATCATCGACGGCATCCGGCTATGCAAAGCCCGCAGATTTCGCTACAAAAACAATGATATGAAGGATCTGGCGGCAAAGCTCAAAGAAGCTCGGGAAGCACGCTTCCGATTGATCGCCACCGATGGATCCTTTTCGATGGATGGTATCGTAGCGGATTTGAAAGGCATCTGCGACCGGGCAGACCGCTACGAGGCGCTGGTTATGGTAGACGATTCCCACTCGACCGGCTTTATCGGAAAGACCGGCCGGGGCACGCCTGAATACCACGGGGTCATGGACCGGGTGGATATCATTACCTCCACCTTCGGCAAAGCACTCGGCGGGGCATCCGGCGGGTTCACCAGCGGTCGCAAAGAAATTATTGATATCCTGCGGCAGCGCTCGCGCCCTTACCTCTTTTCAAATACACTGGCCCCCGGCGTTGCTGCCGCTGTATTTAAAGCCCTGGAAACCCTCAGTGCCTCAACGGAATTACGCGACCGTCTGGAGCGCAACACCACCTATTTTCGGGACGGCATGATCAAAGCCGGGTTCAAGCTTAATCCGGGGGCTCATCCGATTGTGCCGATTATGCTGGGCGATGCCAAAGTGGCCGTGCAGATGGCGGAAGCGATGCTGGCAGAAGGTGTTTATGTGATCGCATTTTCCTATCCGGTGGTGCCCAAAGACAGGGCCCGCATCAGGGTCCAGGTTTCAGCCGCCCTTACGATTGCAGAGCTGAATACCGCCATTGCGGCCTTTACAAAAGTGGGCAAGAACATGGGCGTGATCTAATTGTGGCAATGAACCAACCTGATTTCGATAACCCGGAATTTTCTTTTTTTGCCGGCATTTTGTCGGCATTTTTATGCATTATATTTGGTTCCAATGCGGTGGCGATCAAGTTCGCCTTTTCCGGTGTGGGGGTTTTTACCACCGCCGCAATTCGTTTCAGTATTGCAGCCCTTGCCATCTATATATGGGCCCGGGCGACCGGGCAATCCCTGGCGCTTAAAAAAGGCCAGTTGTATCAACTCCTGATTCTGGCGGCACTTTTTGCGCTGCAGCTGTCCATGTTTTATTTTGGGCTCAGTAAATCCAATGCCTCCCGCGGCACGTTGATCGCCAATCTTCTTCCGTTCTGGGTTCTGTTTTTAGCTCATTTTTTCATACCCGGTGATCGAATTACCCGGCGGAAATTTTTTGGTATTCTCTTGGGTTTTAGCGGGGTGGCTTTTATGTTCGCCGAAAAGAAAGGGGTAACGGTCGATTTTAGAGTAGGGGATCTTATTATTCTTTCAGCCACCTTCATCTGGGCATGCAGCGTCATTTACCTGAAACGAATCATCAGTGCCTTCAGCGCATTTCAAATAACCCTTTATTCCATGATTTTTTCAGTGCCGATCTTTTTTCTGGAAGCGGTTTTATGGGATGCGCCGATGATATCCAAACTGGACTTTAAGATTATGGGCGCCGTGTTATACCAGAGTCTGGTCACTGCCACGTTCGGATTTGTAACCTGGAACACCTTGCTTCAAAAATACGGCGCTGTGGCCCTGCATTCGTTTATATTTATTATGCCGATTGCCGGGGTAACACTGGGAGGTCTATTGCTGGGAGAGCCGATTACACCTAAGCTGTTGATTACCCTGGCATTAATTGTAGCGGGCATTCTGATTGTGCATTTGAAACCCCGCAAAGAAGCGCCGGTATATCCGATTCGGAAAGGGATTTAAGTCACA
>CBDUUO010000386.1:0-3902 GCA_965370395.1 uncultured bacterium | reverse complement strand
CCAAACATCTGAAAATCCCCAAAACAGCTATCCAAAGGAGGGACAGCAAGATCAGCCGGGGAGTTTTCAGAGTTCGGATACCCAAAGGAGAGGAAAATGATAAAACCGATATTTGATAAGATTAAACAAAATCATTTTTTGGAGATGGTCCTCTGTTGTGCCATACCATTAATCGCAATTTTGGCGTTCTCCGCCTGGAGGGTCTTGGGATCCTGGGGGTATTATGCCTTGATTCTTCTTTGTCCGTTGGTTCATGTTCTGATGATGCGCGGGATGCATTCAACGCATGAAGATTCGAAATTTCAGCGAGAGATCAAAGAGATTGGCGATAAATGAGTAACGGGGCAGAATACAGCAATCAAATTTTTTGCTTTTTTAAAAAGCCTTGACTTTTTTGTAAGTACAGACCTCGTTAAGTAGTTAAGTTGTTGAGTGGTTAAATTGTTATTTTTCCACTCAACTATTTGACGATATCTGAAGTACATACTATATAGTAGTATAAATGTCCAAATTTCCTGCCCATTAAAAGGCTAAGGAATTTTAAGTTTTCTAATCTATGATGGTCTCGTAAAAAGTAGAAAATCGTCTTTTTACGAATTCATAAATCTATGAATCTTACGAAAAAAAAATCTTTATTATTCTTATTATTAGGCAGCGTGGTCTTGAGCATCCTTTTTGCTACGGTGTGTGCACCTCTCTGCCACAGCAGTCACCACGGCAGCGATTTTTCACAGGGTGCGAATTGCACCTTCTCATCTCATTCCTTTGTCCAAATAGGGGCCGGACTATCTGCGCTTTTTATGCTGCCTTTTATGGGGTTATTTCTCGTATTCGGCGTACCCTATATCCCCAAAGGATTCTTTTTATTTCCTTACAGGCCTCCCCGGCTTCACTTCTAAATCTCTACAATCCATTTCAATCATTTTTACATATAATATAAACTTTTCGTTTTAGGAAAATCGATTCATGCCACAGGAGGCTAATATGGAAAGAAAAGAAAAAGCCCTATGGATTGCCATCGGGGCCAATCTCTTTTTAGTCGGCCTTAAATTCTTTCTGGCCGAGATTTCAGGTAGTATGGCATTGCAAATGAGCGGCTGGCATTCGGTACAGGGTCTTTTTGTATCTTTGGCCGTGTTTGTCGGGTTCATTCTGGCCAAAAAGGAAGAAAGCCGTTTAACGAGAGGAATCAGCCAGACCGAAAACATTGTGGCCCTGCTGATATCACTGTTTGTTTTCTATCTGGCTTATAAAATGTTCACCAAAATGACCCAACCCCATGCACGGATGCTTGCCAATGTTCCCATCGTCACGTTGGGAGCCATACTCGGGGCATCCATCTGCTATTTAATGTCGCGATTCAAGGTTTACGTGGGACAAGCGTGTCATTCTCCCAGTTTGGTTGCAGACGGTTACCATTGCAGGATTCATGTGGTGATGGAGTTGGCTGTTATCATCGGATTGGCAGGTTATATGCTTGGGTTTAAAAACCTGGATATGCTCGCTGCTATGGTCGTCACGGTATTTGTCCTGCATACGGGGATCCAGCTGTTTACCCGGGCCTTTGTATCGCTCACCTCAAAAAATGTATCCGCCGACTATTCTTGCCATACCTCAAAAGGCGGACTGCAACTGGGCCGACCTAAAACCGTTCTCACGCTGGGATTGGTGATTTTGCTTACCTATATTTCAACGGGATTTTTCACCATCCACTGGAACGAGAGGGGAATCGTCAGACGTTTCGGCAAGCAGATCGGCAGCGAAATATTACCCGGTCTCCATTATCGTTTGCCCTGGCCGGTCGATGCCGTGGATCGGGTATCGGTGGATGACATCCGGAAGCTGGAAACAGCCCAGTTTTTGATCCTGACCGGAGACGAGAATCTGATCAATGCCAACGTTGCCACCCACTATCAGATCAAAAGCGCCTCGGAGTATCTATTTAATCTGGAGGATCCGCTAAAACTGGTCCGGGATGCAACACGCTCTGCGCTGAGGCAGGTCGTGGGTGAAATGAAGATAGATACCATCCTAACTTCGTCAAAGGCGCATCTTATCGAAAAGACCAAGCGGCTCACGCAATCGGCTTTAGATAAATGGGATTCCGGCATCCGTATCGTTGGAATCCAGCTGCTCCAGGCAGACCCGCCCTTAGAGGTGATGGAGGCCTTTCGGGATGTGGCCAGTGCACGCGAAGATCGCGAGACATATATCAACAAGGCTTTAGGTTATCGGAACAGCACCATCCCCGAAGCCAGGGGAAAGGCAGAGAAAATAATAATGGAGGCCGAGGGGTTCACCGCCAAACGGATTAATCATGCCAGTGGCGATGCCTCCCGTTTCCGTCAGCAACACACAGAACACGATAAGGCCCGACAAGTTACCGAGATACGGCTTTACGTGGAAACCATGGAAAAGATTCTCTCCCCTGTCGAAAAGATTTTAATCAATCCGGATATAAAACAGGGGATCATAGATCTCTGGTTTTTCGGCGAAAAAGGGAAAAAGGCATTCATTGAATAAAAAGGAGGAACTTATGAAAGGCAAAATTTTTATAATCACCCTCGCCGCTTTAGTGGTAGTAGCCAGCGGCCTCATATTTTACCAGGTGGACGAACGGGAATATGTCGTCATCACCCAATTCGGCGAACCCATACAGGCCATTAAAAATGCGGGACTGAACTGGAAATGGCCTGATCCGATACAGAGCGTCAACCGTTACAACAACCGTTTGATGACCTATGAAATGGGTGAAATGGAATATCTCACAGGAGACAAAAAAAACGTCATGGTAGACTCCTATATTGTCTGGAAAATAGATGATCCGATCAAATTTATGAAAACGGTCAAAAATAGGATGGGCGTCGAAACAAGGTTGGCCGACATCCTGTCTTCGGAGATCGGAATCAGTCTCGGAAAATATGACCTGTCCTCCCTTATATCCACTGATCCCAAAAAAATCAAGTTCGCTCAGATGATGGAGGAGGTACGAAAAGAAATTTCCCAAAAGGCGCAGGATTACGGGACCGCGATCGCCGATGTAAAAATTACCCTGCTTAACTTTCCCGAAAGAAATAAGTTGAGTGTTTTCCGGCGCATGCGGGCAGAACGGGAGCGAATTGCCAAAGGCTACCGTTCAGAAGGGACGGAAAGGTCGCTCAAAATCAGGGCCGATGCGGACAAGAAAAAACAAATCATCCTATCCAAAGCTTATGAAAAAGCCCAGACGATAAAAGGAGAAGGAGAGGCCCGGGCCATCAAAATTTACGCCGAGGCCTATGAGAAGGACATTAAGTTTTATGAGTTGACCAGAACGCTGGAGGCATATGAAAAATTTATCGACGGAAAAACAACCGTGGTTTTGTCTGCCGACTCTGAGTTGCTCAAGTTCATCAACACGTCGAATCCCGACCTTCTAAACCTAGCCAAAAAATCAAGGGCAATCGCCAAAGAGAGTCTGAAGATAGCCAAGGAGGAATGACAATGGAAAACAATGATCAGGCATCAGCCAAACCAGATGATGCCCAAAAGACCTTCATGGAAGAAAACCCGAATACATCACCGAAATCCGGGTGGCGTTCCGTAAAGGAACGTTTCCAATCAATTGTGCATACGATTCTCACGGTATTCAAAAAATTGCGCATCAAGATTCGGGAAACTTACGCTAACATTTTCAAAGGTGAAGCGGACATCAGCCTTTGGGATGACATCAAAGGCGCATTCCGACATATCCCGCTCAGAAAAAAAGGCGGCGGCATTCTCTTTGCCGGGTTAATACTCGCTGTCTATTTGCTGTCAGGCGTTTATACGGTGGAGCCTGGCGAGGTGGCTGTTTCCAGAATATTCGGCAAAGAAGTCCGCCAGGCCATCACCGAGGGACTCCATTATCGTCTCCCATGGCC
>CBDUUO010000385.1:0-3905 GCA_965370395.1 uncultured bacterium | reverse complement strand
TATTCCCCACAGAGGATTTGGTCGTGGTCATCACTGCCAGCGCGTATGACCAGAGCTATGGTCATCCCCAGGTTAGAATGATGATGAACAAGTACATTCTGCCGGCTGTCATTCAGGATAAAGATTCACACTCAAGAGAACCCGATCTCAAGACCGTTCCTCGAATCGGGTTTGTGATCAGTGAGCTCGTATTCTTCGCGGCCTTGGTACTCTGCATACTGTGGCCGTCGGCTTTCCTGAGCAAACCTCTCCGTGCGGATCAATCGAAGTCAAGTGATAGCCGGGCAAATCGCCGTTGGCTTCGCCTTGTCCGCATCTGGATTGGTGCAAACGCGCTGGTAGGCATCTTGTTTGTAGCAATTGTATTGAGGGAAGCTGCAACTCTGCATCTCTGGCTGAACTCCGGGTACGCTCGTCCTATTTATCCAGCATTACACAAGGTCATCGCAGGCTGGGCAATCACTATACTCACGGTGGGTTCGGTAGTCATTTCGGTGAGCTCTTGGAGAGGCCCTTATTGGTCAAATTTGGCAGGCGGTTGTTTCTCCGTACTTGCCCTCGTCTCACTATATTGTGTTCTGAGTCTGCGGTATATAGGGCTTCTATTTTTCGGCTCTTAAGGTTGCACCAAATGCAGGTGGCATTGAGAAGGAAATCAGTTCATCACCTGGGCATTCAGTGGATCGCCAGGACCATGCGCCCACTGATGCCTGCCGCTCTAACCTATTAAAAAAAGCCGACCACTACAAATATGGTCGATATACAAGCTATGAAAGTTCGTTGTTAATACTGAAGGTATCTCCAACGATTCGGTAAATATCAATTCTGAAAATTGTTTGGATATTCGATTTAAATCACAACTCAGAGGGGTGAATCCGAGCCTATGGATTTGCCCTTTTTATTGTCTCAAAGCCGCATTTTTCAAGCCTGCGGTTTGACACCAGATTTAAAAATACGATAGGCTGCATGTATCAGTTTGATATCTGAAATGAATTTAGCAAAACTGATATCTTGACTTCTCTCAATAAATCACAGGTTCAGTGATATTTGGTTTCCTGGTATGATTAGATTTAATTCAATCAAACATAAAATCACTGGATGCCAATGAATAAGACTTCATTTCCCCCGGAACGCTTTTTATTAGTTGCGTTATTACTATTTATTGGGTGTACTTCAGGAGGAAATTATTCCTCAACATCAAATGGAAGTTTCAATTCGGAGCGAAACAAGCAGATTGAAAATGGCATTGAGCTCATTGATAAAGCGTATCATCTCATCATTTCAGAGTATTACAAACCGGTATCGGTCAGCACGATGCTTTTTGGATCAATTAAAGGTATTGAAAGCTTAGTTGGAGATACAGGTTGTTTTATTATCGAAGACGGTCACCCAAAAATTATTCACCCGCTCTCTCATAAAATCTTCGATCAAAAAATCCTGGACCAAAAAGTCACACATCATCAAGGACTGAAGATCCTCAAAGAGATATACAGCTTTATAGTGAAGAATAGGCCTGATTACACCGCTAGAAAAATAGCGCATGCAGCTCTTGATGGAATGCTTCAAAGCTTAGATCCCCACTCAAAACTGCTGCCACCTGAAGTAGTTGAAGATTTACAAAAAGACCCCAAAGGAAAGTTCACGGGAATCGGAATTAAAATTAAAATGCACGATGGTTTTGTCATCGTCATTTCACCGATCGATGATGCACCCGCCGAAAAAGCCGGTATCATAGCTGGCGACAGAATCATCAGTGTCGATGGAAAACCTGCCAAAAATTTGCCGCAGGTCATAAGAATGCTTCAGGGGCCCAAAGGAACTAAGGTTTTGGTTTCGATCATGCGCGCCGGCCAAAAAAAACCAATTGATTTCGAACTGGTTCGCGATGTCATCCCAATTGTCAGTGTCAAGGCCATCAATCTGGCCCCAGGCTATAGCTACGTTCGCTTATCGCAATTTTCAAGCACCACCACCCAAAAACTGGAAATAGCACTGGGCAAACTGGAATGGAGCGAAGGCCCAATGCAGGGACTCATTTTAGATCTGAGAAACAACGACGGCGGGCTGTTCAATCAGGCCATTAAAGTCAGCGATTTTTTTCTGGAAGCAGGAAAAATTGTAACTATCCGTGGGCTTAAAAAAAGAAATACAAAAATTTACAGGGCAACGCCTAATCCGATAAAGCGCAGCTATTCTATGGTTGTATTAATCAACGAAAACAGCGCCGCCGCCTCTGAAATCGTTGCCGGTGCACTGCAGGATCATAAGCGCGCGCTTATATTGGGAACCAAATCAATCGGCCATGGATCTATCCAGACCGTAGAAATGCTGCCGGACGGTTCTGCGTTTAAATTGGCAATCGCGATATGTTACACTCCCAGCGGACGTTCGATTCAAACTGAGGCTATAGAACCCGATATAGTTGTGAAGCGAAAATTCGTCTCCGAGAATGATTATTTTTACAATGATAATCCTCTGTTCAGAAAAAATGAGGGAGAAAAGCCTTTCAGCATCGAAAGAAAACTTGAAACAGATAACCAAGTAAGACGCGCTCTTGAGATTCTGGTTCAGACAAATCAATTAAAGTTAGACGTATAAGCAACAGCGCGCAGAGGATTCACGAATGAGATAAAAAGTTAGAATATGTCAATGCACATTGAAGGCGTTGAGCTGATATTTTAGACATGCGGTTCCATCTGACAGGGTTTTCTCTTAACATCACATGAAGAGCTCCCCCGTTCCACACAGAAGCCTAAATCAGAGTCACGCCACCTTTATGCCGGACGCCGCCCAGGCAGTAAGCAGGTTTCCCCTGGACTTATCCTGGTGTAGAGATAGCCACCAGTTTTGACGTCGTCTTTACGTTTTCGACACCTCATCGAATGGTTGGGATAGAAGTGCGGCGCGCGCAGCTAAAAGTGAAGAAAAAACCACTTTAACTCACGTTTCCGCAAGCCCCCCTTTTCATCCCGGACGGTCGGATTTCCCGAGTCCGGTTGGCGATCATGACATCTCCCTAAAGGGTCTTCCCATTCACACCGAAACTTAAATGCTAACTCACATACGCCCCTTGTGTAAATGGTTTACCCAAAAGATAGACACCTGCATGAAATTCCTCCCGGCTTAAACCGGTTGATCTCTTTAGATGCCATCAAGACCGAGAGCCCCTTTGCCCCTTCGAGGTGTTACCTCTCCGAGGGTAGCTTTTCCTGCTACCTAAACCGGCATTACCCGGTTCTCATCGCTCGTACGGGCTCATGCGCCAGACCAAATTCCTCCCGCCGTCTTCGTGTCAACTATTACAACGGGTCTTTGCAGGTTGTCACCAGCCCCTGCTGGAAGATGGTCCTTCCCGACGTTATCTCCGCAAGTCTTTCCCTAGGTGCCTGGACCCCTATCCCGGTGGGCTCCTATGGTGCATTTGCCCATTTCTTCCCATAGAAACATCGGCCTTCCCCAAGCGAACAATGGGTCGGCTTTCCCACAACGTTCCGTACAGCGACTTCAGTACGGGAGCGCTTTCGAGACTGCAGTCATTCCTTTATGTTCAGGCCCCCAGGTTTGCTCGCCACTCAGGTCGCTCCCACCTCAGTCTAAATAGCCGAAGCGGCTGTGACTTTTACGTCCGAGCATCTCACGGTTCGTTACCTCACCGTGCCCCGGATATGATAGTCGTCCGAATCGGGCAATTGACGACAGGGGACTCTCACCCCTTAAAACTTGCGGCCTTGTCGGCCGCTCCGTTCGCTTGCGCTCGTCTCTCTGATTCCCAACTGATCCCGTCTGGCGGCACCTTTTCCTCAACGCTCACCACCATGGCTTTTGACCACAGCAGCTTGAGGTGTTTTGAAGCCTGCTCCTGCAAGCCGACTCCGAGAGGCCATACCCTCATCTTCTGTGCAGCC
>CBDUUO010000384.1:0-3907 GCA_965370395.1 uncultured bacterium | reverse complement strand
GCCCGACTTGGAATTTGTTAGGCAATTCCAGGTAGCCCATTATGAGATATTTTGACCTGCTGCCGGCTGGCCGGGATCGAAATCCTCCCAGCGCATTACATCGGTTCCTCCGGTTTCATGTATTCTGATTGCTTTTGTCATAATGCATCCCCCCTTTCTTTTTGGCAGGCGCGGACTTCGGTGAGGAGTTCGACTGAGGCTCACTCGAAGTCCTACTTTCGGCCTGCCTTCGACATGAGCTCAGGCCGAATGTAGCTCAAGTCGAAGGCAGTCGAGTCGTGGCCTGCCCGACGATGTAGAGTCGGCCACCGTGCCGACCGCAAAGAATTTGAGTTTATATTAGTTTCTTGAAACTATGGATATACCCTCTGGAAGTCAAGTAATAAGCATTTTGATCAGGATATACTTGACACGGCGTATGCTTTCTCCTATAAGTATCGAATCTGATTCTCATCTAGTATCTGACATTGGTTCGCATTTTGAAACGGCAATTATTGCATCATCTCCTTTTCCTAGACTGTGCTGCACGATACTTTACGAGGCGCCTATTATATTACTTAAGTTAAGCGTTTTTTTTAATTTTCACATCCATTCTTATCGGCGGACTTTGTTTTGACCTTGAAGAATAAGGGGGGTGAATTAAGCCACAGTTGAAGCGAAGAACGCTAAACAGAGTCCACCATTAAAAAAAGGAGGTAGATATGAAAAAATGTTTCATTTTGGCAAGTGTATTCATCTTTTCCCTGGCGTTTGCTCTGAGTGCACCTGCCGCAGAGATCAAAATCGGAACCCTGCTGTCGCATACCGGACCCTTAAAGGAATTCGGTCCCAATGTTCAGAATGGGGTTGTTATGGCGGTCAAACAAATGAAGGCTGCCGGGTTTGAAATCGAGCTCGTCCATGAGGATAGTGAGACTTCGGCTATTCCGGCCACCAACGCCGCGAAAAAAATGGTCGAAGTGAATAAGGTTGTGGCGATTATCGGTGCGCTGTCCAGTGGAGTGACCGTTCCGGTCGCTGAATCTGTCACAATTCCCGCAGGTGTCATCCTAATCTCACCGGCATCCACATCACCGCTGATTACGATATTGCCATCAGATCAGAAAAGGGACTTTTTGTTTCGGACCTGTCCGTCCGATGCGCTGCAATCAGTGGTCGCCGGCAAGCTGGCTGCCAGCTATAACAAGACCGCCTCTGTGCTTTACGTCAACAACCCCTATGGTCAGGGACTTGCCGAGGGATTCAAAAAATCCTTTGAAAAAATGGGCGGTAAAGTTTTGGCCATGGTACCCCATGATGAAAAGGCGGCTGAATCTTACAATGCGGAGTTGAAGAAAGCCCTCGCCGGTAATCCGGATCGCCTGGCGGCTTTCAGCTACCCGGATCATGCCAAGATCTATCTGAAAGAATCCCTCGAGTTTTTCAAATTCGGACGGTTTCTATTCTGCGACGGCACCAAATCACAGGATATCGTAAAGGCTCTGGGCGTCAAAGCGGTTGCCAATCAGATGGGTACGGCTCCGGGCACGGCAGGCGGTACTCCCTTTGTGACCTTCAGCGCCGATTATAAGGTTGAATACGGTAAACTTCCGCCTTTGCCCTTTATTACCAATGCTTACGACGGTGCGGCTGTTGTGGGTCTGGCCGCCTATGCCGCCAAGGTAAAAGGGCTGCCGCTCACCTCGGCAAACATCAGGGATTACCTGCGCATTGTCGCCAATCCTCCCGGAGTAGTTATTATGCCCGGAGAATTCAAAAAGGCCTTTGATTTGCTGAAACAGGGCAAGCCGATTAATTATGAGGGTGCGGCCGGGTCGGTGGATTTTGACAAAAACGGCGATGTCATAACTCCGATTGAGGTTTGGAGATATAATCGCAAGGGTGAAATCGTAACCGTCCGTGTGGAACATGAGTTCAAGTAAAATCCTTAACCGAATATAAAAACAAAATAAAAAAGGGGGGCCGGATTTGGCCCCCTTTTTTAGTTCACTCAATCAACTTGGACACCTTTTTCTCCTCACCCAGCAGACCCTGGGGCCGATAGATCAGAATAAATTCTAATAAAACGCCGATGACAAGAAAACGAATGTACGGTGCTCTGGATTTTAATGCATAGGGCATGAAATCCGTCAAAAAGGTTGTGCCGACCCAGATGCCCCAGATGACATAGGCCCCCAGAATAGCGCCTTTATTATTGCCGCTGCCGCCGGCCATCAGCATCACCCAGATGATAAACGTACCATACAGGGGCGTAAACACACTGGGGGATATGGCCTTGGTATAATGGGCGTAAAGAGCGCCTCCGACACCCATCACCATGGAGCCGAAAACAAGCGACTGCATTTTGAAATTGAAAATATCCTTACCGCTCATGGAGGCCGATACCTCATCCTCCCGGATGGCCCTTAAAACCCGTCCCCAGGGGGAACGGATGGCCCGTTCGATGAGCAGATAGATCATGACCATGACGAGCACAATAATGATCAGATAGATGTAATTGTAATTTCTGGGTTCAACCAGATAATGCAAGGGCTGGGGCAGGCCCATCAGGCCGCGGGGTCCGTTGGCCAGCCATGTCTCGTTGTTGAATATGAGGCGAACGGTTTCGGCGATGCCCAGGGTGGCGATGGCCAGATAGTCCTCGCCCAGTCTCAGGGTTGGGATGCCAATGAGCAGCGCCACAATCCCGCAGACGAGTGCCGCGCCGAGCAATCCAAAAACGAAAGGAAGGTTGAGGCCGAAAATCTGATGGACATACTGCGCATAAACTCCCGTGGGCATCGGTGTGGTGACCATCGCCGACGTATAGGCACCGATACAGAAAAACCCGGCAATGCCGATGTTAAAAAGCCCCGTATAGCCCCACTGAATATTCAGGCCGAGAGCAAACACGGCGTAGATGCCTGCCATAATAGCCAATGAGACCAGGTATGCAATAATGCCTCCGATTTCCATGATTATTCTTTACCTCCGAAAATACCTTTTGGCCGGACTAATAGGATCAGAATCATCAGAATAAAAGCCACCGCCGGTTTATAGGTGGGCATCATGAAGGCGGTGGAAACCTGTTGGGCGACCCCAATAACCAGGCCGCCGACCAGCGCTCCGTATATATTGCCGACGGTGCCCAGAATCGTGGCCGCAAAAAGCGGAATCAGGAAATTCCAGCCCATGTACGGGTGTAACTGGACATCGATGCCGTAAAGAATGCCGCCGGCAGCGGCCAGGGCGCCGCCGATGCCCCAGGTCATAATAATAACGCGTTCCGTGTCAATGCCGGATACCAGCGCCAACTCCATATTATCCGCAGTGGCGCGCATGGCTTTGCCCAATTTCGTTTTTTGCAAAAATAGATGCAGCAGAGCGACCAGGCCAAAAACGGTGATGAGAATCAGGATTTGATCCGGCCGAATTTTGACCCCCAGTGGAAGTTGCAATGCGGGCCGCAAAATTCCCGGCCGGTAAAATAATGAATCCGCCCCCCAGAAGATAAGAATAAGCATTCGCAGGATAAAAGCGGCACCCAGAGACGACATGGCCATGAGCACCGGGCTGCTCTTTTTGCGGCGCAACTTCTGATATAAGATGCGATCCAGGGCAATGGCAACACAGGCGACCACAAACATCGCCACCGGAAACGCAATCAACATGCGCCAGCCAAACGATAGCGGCCCAAAGGTTGTATCGGGGATCCAGGCGAGCGCCCAGGTGACCATGAACATTGCAATATAGGCGCCGGTTGACATTAAATCGCCGTGAGCAAAATTGGCAAACCGGATAATGCCAAAAACCAGTGATAAACCGATTGCACCTATAGAAATGATACTTCCGAAGACGATGCCGTAAACCGTTAGCTCCAGCATTCCTATCCCCCTAAATCTGATCACTACCTATTATCCGGCTTACA
>CBDUUO010000383.1:0-3928 GCA_965370395.1 uncultured bacterium | reverse complement strand
TGACAGACTCTGGTGCTCAGGCCGTGCTTGCGCACGCCGTATGACAGATGCATGATGCAGGCGGGGCAGGAGGTGACCAGCAGATCGGCGCCGGTTTTTTTAAGATTTTCCATTTTGCGATCCAACACCTGCTGCGACAGCTCATAATGCGCTAACGCATAGGACCCGGCTCCTCCGCAACACCAGTCCGCTTCCGGCAATGGCCGGTATTTAACTCCCGGCAGCCGATTAAGAATTTCGCCGGGCTCTGTTGAAAGTTCCTGTCCCCGAGCCGCGTGACAGGGATGATGATAGGTCACGGTAACGGCCGGATCCGGGGAAGGCGCAACCGTTTCCATTGAATGAATTAATTGCACCATATCTCTCACACGCGCGGAGACTGCCGCGGCTTTTTCATGTTGCCTTCCCGCTTCAGGGAAAAGCTGAGGATAATTCTTTAAAAATGAGGCGCAGCTGGAGCAATCCGTGACAATTACATCAAATTTTTCAGAGGCCAGGATCGACAAATTTTTAGCGGCAAGTTTTCGCGCCGCTTTCAAATCACCATAGGACCAGGCGGGCAGACCGCAACAACAATTTTCCAGCACATGGACGATCTTGCCGATTTTTTTCAAAAGCCGCAAGGTCGCATGACCGGCATCCTGACCGATTATATCGACACCGCAGCCCACAAAATAACCGATACGCAAGGATTGCCCGTTGCCTCTATGGGCTCCGGTTTTGATTTTATCCCGAAACGCCTGGGTGGGAAATCGCTCGACAATTTCATTGGCATGCACAAAATCACGGCCGAAAATTTTCAACAACCCCAGGGCACGCGCCAGGTCCGCAACTCCGGTATTTTTACCCAGTGCCACCGCTCGCGCAGCCAGATGCAGCCGACGCGGATACGGCAATAGGTGGTCAAAGAGCAAACGATGAATGGATTTGCGGCCGACCTTTTCCAGATATTGCGCCCGAGCTTTAATGACCAGATCGGAAGTGGGGATTGCCGGAAAACAATTGGCGGTGCAGGCACCGCAAAGCAAACAATCAAAAAGCGGCTCTTCGATTTCCTGATTCCACTCCAGACGTCCCTCGATAATGGCCCGCAAAAGGGCCAGACGTCCACGGGCGACCCCGGCCTCGTGCCCGGTGGATCGGAATATCGGGCATGCCACCTGACAGAACCCGCAGCGGTTGCAGTGGGAGATTTCATCATAGTATTTGGAGATGTCGGTACGATTCATCTGAAATACATCTAATCAGCTAATTTTAATAAACAACCTGTCCGTTGTAGGTCGTCCGTTGTCCGTTGCATAAAAATTCCGATTTAACCACTGACGACGGACCACTGACAACTGACACTGAGCATATATGCTCAGACTCTTCCCGGTAGGCGCCCGGGGGCAAAGATATGGTGCGGGTCCAAAGCGGTCTTGATGCGATGCATAATCTTCCATTCCGGACGGGTCGTGCCAAAGACATCGTTCTGTTTTTTAAACTCTACCGGTGCCTTTTCCATCATCACGTGGCCGCCGAGTTGATCACCCAGGTCACATATTTGCCCCCACGCCTCATCATGCATAACTTCAAATCCGGCAAGAATTCGGCCGCATCCAAAATCAACAAACATGTCGGCGTCTGTCAGCCTGCTGCTTAGAAGCTTAACAAAGCCGGCCACTTCATCGAGGGGCACATCTGCCCGAAGGATAAACACAGATTGACCCAGTTTCGTATAGATGTCACCGAAAATTCCATCCTGAACCGGATATTCCCGCTGGTCTTTCAGCTCCAGCCAACCTTCTTCCAGCATCATCCCGGTCCTTTTCAGTTGCTCAGCAACGATCTTTTCAAATCCTTCGAACCCGGTCATCAGCTTCCAGCTCCCGCTATTGACTTCGTCGTTTTCCCTAATTGCGGGAATGGCTGCAACAAAAACCGGAGACAGTTGGGACGTGATTAACTTACCGGCCAGGGCAGAACAGGCTGACAAGGTTCCTTCGGCGCCGATGGCCGTGCAGCGCTCAGGCATGGTCATAACCCGACAGGTTACTTCTGTGATCAGGCCCAAGGTTCCGGCAGATCCGATCATCAACCGCGTCATGTCGTAGCCGGCTACATTTTTAACCACTTTGCCGCCGGTTGAAATTTTTTGGCCGCTGCCATTCATAAAGCGCAAGCCCAGAACAAGATCTCGCGGGGCCCCGTAGTGCAAGCGTTCCGGTCCGCAGGCCGCCAGTGCCATCATACCGCCAATGGAATGGTCCTGAACCGAAAAAGAGGGCCTGACGGGCAGCCACTGATTTTGATCGGATAGTTGGCGCTGGAGAACATCAAGGGAAACGCCCGCCCCGACCGATACGAACTGATTGTAGGGGTCAAATTCAATAATCCCGTCAAGATCAGCGCTATTTAAAAATTCACAGGCCCTGTTGGGCAGGTTGCCGAAATGAGGAAAGGTACCGCAGCCTGTGGGCAGCAACCCATTTCCGTTTGCAGCAGCGCTTTGAATTTTTTCGATAATTTCCTTTTCGGCCGCAATTTCGGTTTTGGTGCTGATAAACTTCCGGCGAAATTGCGCTTCGCCGGCGTTTTCTTTTTGATCGGAGACCGGAATCACTTTGCCGGGATTAAGGAGTTTATCCGGATCAAAAGCCTGCTGTAAACCCCGCTGGGCTGCAAAATCCTGTTCAGAAAAAATCAGGCGCATCGCGTTAATTTTTTCCAAACCCACACCGTGCTCACCGGAAATGGTGCCGCCCAGTTCAACACAGGCCTCCATGATTTCCCAGCCCGCTTTTTTCACCCGCTTCAGCTGGTCCGCATCCCGGGAATCAAAAAATATCAACGGGTGTAAATTACCATCGCCGGCATGAAACACATTGCCGTGCTCAAATTCATGTTTTTTAACAATCTCTGCAACCCTGGCCAGCGCTTCGGGCAGCTTGGTTCGCGGCACCGTGCAATCGTTAACCAGATAATTGGGCGCCAGGCGGGCAACCGCACCAAAAGCGCCGCGCCGGCCTTCCCAGAGGCGGTTGCGTTCTGAGTCATCTTTGGCTTCAAGAATATCACGGCATTGATTTTTACGGCACAGCTCACTGATTTGCGCCACCTGATCTTTGAGACCGACAGAGAGGCCTTCCACTTCAACGATCAGGACAGCAGCCGCATCCCGGGGATAGCCGCAGGCATAGCTGTCTTCGACCGCATTGATAACCGGCGCGTCCATCATTTCGAGAGTGGTGGGTAAAATGCCGGCCGAAATGATATCCGATACCGATCGCGCCGCATCGGCAATATCATCATAGATAACGAGCAGGGTAATGATTGTCTCGGGCAAAGGAAGAATACGAACGCTGACCTCGGTGACAATCCCCATGGTGCCTTCGCTTCCCACCAGAGCACCGCGAAGGTCATATCCCGGCGGGTCATAGGCACACCCTCCGATTCGAACAATCTCGCCGGTGGAAAGGATAACTTCCATACCCAGGATATGATTGGTGGTAACACCGTATTTCAAACAGCGGGGTCCACCGGAATTTTCACCCACATTGCCGCCGAGGGTGGCCACCTTCTGACTGGCAGGATCGGGTGCGTAAAAAAAGCCCAACGGGGCCAGGGCATTTTGAAGCTCCAGGTTTGTTACACCGGGCTGGACCACAGCGCAGCGCCGTTGGGGTGAAATTCCGATGATGCGGTTGAACCGCGACAGACAGATGACCACACCGCCTGAAACCATAACGGTGCCGCCCGAAAGATTGGTGCCAAACCCGCGGGGAACAAACGGCACACCGGCCTGGCGGGTCATTTTGACGACCCGGACGGCCTCGTTGGAATCGCCCGGGAACACAACGACACCCGGTTGGCCTTTCGCCAGAGAAGCATCGTACGAATAAAGTTCGGTGCCCACGCGGGAAACCGATACCTGAGCCTCACCGACAAT
>CBDUUO010000382.1:0-3930 GCA_965370395.1 uncultured bacterium | reverse complement strand
GTTACCACCGTTTAGATAAATTTATGCAAATCCTACATCTTAAAAAGCTCTATCTGCCGGCCTTATCAATCGTGGCGATTATCTTCCTGCTGCTCGTTCTTATCAGTATTTCGACCTATCGCAACCTGGATCGCGAAAAAATCCAGGCTTTACACTTTCTGCATCGTCAGGGCGTTACATTACTGCGGGCAATTGAGGCCAGTGCACGGACAGGAATGAAATCATTGATGTGGCAGGAAGTCTCCTTAGGAAAACTCATGCAGGAGACGGCTAAAGATGATGAAATTGACTATGTCTATTTGGCCGACGGGCATGGACTAATTGTTCACCACTCGGATCCATCAAAAGAAGGTGAGCAAGCACTCTGGAAACCGGATTTAATCGATAAAGATCAGATCATCACCCGCATTAAAATAATGCCCGGCGGCGTTCGGATTTATGAGCTCGCCAAATATTTTTCCCCTATGTATGAACCGTCTGTAATACATTCTGGCGATCGCATCATCGACCATGGGCAACCACAGGCTCAGCACTCGCACCGCGGCGATGCCATTGTGCTGGGTATTAGAATGACAGCATTTGCAGATGCGCGTCAAGCGGATATTCAACACGCCTTAATTATGGCCGGCATTATTTTGGTGCTGGGGTCCGGCGCACTTTTTTTTATTTTTGTCATCCAAAACTACTACCTGGTAAATCGAACCCTCAAACAAACACAGGATTACACGCGGCAGGTGGTTGCCAGTATGGCAAATGGCCTGCTGAGTGTAGACACCCATGGCAAAGTCATATCGTACAATCTGTTAGCCCTGAAACTGCTTGGTTTGAATGAATCCGAAGTTCGGGGAATGGATCTTAATAAGATCATTGACTTTAAAACAACCGGCATATTTCAAACATTGGACCAATGCATGTCCGTGATGGACCGGGAAATCAACTACCGTAAAAAATCCGGTGAAATGGTACCATTGGCGTTGAGCATTACACCGATAATGGGTGCAGACAAAAGCTGTCAGGGAGCCGTTATCATACTACGCGACTTAAGAGAGATAAAACAGCTGGAGGAAAAAGTCAGACGCTCGGAGAAGATGGCGGCCATTGGAAAACTGGCGGCAGGGGTTGCCCATGAAATTCGCAACCCCTTGAGCTCGATCAAGGGGTTCGCGCAGTATTTGCGGCAAGCCTTAAAGAACAAGCCCCGGGAAAAGGAATATGCTGAAACCATGGTTTTAGAGGTGGATCGGATTAACCAGGTGGTTACGGATTTGCTCACCTTTGCCCGTCCGATAGAGGCCGAATTGGCTCCAACCGATATAAGTGAACTGGTTGAGCATACCGTTCGTTTGGTGGAGGCAGATGCCCGATCCCGTGATGTCAGCGTCCAAACGAACTTATCTGACCTGAGCAAAATTCCTCTGGATGCCAATCAGATGACCCAGGCGATTTTGAATCTTTTGCTGAATGCGTTACAAGCTGTCAGCTCCGGCGGACAGATCGAGGTGGGAGCAGAATTGGATCCTTCCGATTCTTGCTTTAAAATTTGGGTAGAAGATGATGGACCCGGTATTTCAGAGGATCAAAAAGAAAAAATCTTTGACCCTTTTTTTACTACCCGGGAAAAAGGGACCGGATTGGGGCTGGCAATCGTTCATAAAATTGTAGAAAACCACAGCGGTGAAATAAATTTGCAAAGTCCGCCTGCCGGGAAAACCCGGGGCTGCCGATTTACCATCGCCATCCCGATTAAAAGCCATAGGTAGGCGAATTGAGCAGGAATGAATCCGACTCGAGCAGGATGACAGACATAACCTTATTCTAATGGAAATGGGTAATGAAACCAAAAATTTTAGTCGTTGATGATGAGGCTTCTCATCGTAAAATGATTGAGGCGGTACTCTCCGATGAAGGCTATGAAATTAAACAGGCTGATGATGGGCAGGCAGCCATAGATGCAGTCGAAAAAGAATTTTTTGATCTGATCCTCATGGATATCCGCATGACAAAGGTAAGCGGTATCGAAGCGCTAAAACAGATCAAGGATATCAGCCCGGGAATTCCCATTATCATCATGACCGCCTATGCTTCGGTGGACTCCGCAGTGGATGCTCTCAAATCCGGCGCTTACGATTATTTAACCAAGCCTCTTGATATTGATGAGCTCAAAATTCTGGTTCAAAAAGCCCTGCGATACCATCAACTGGAAAAGGAAAACATCTATCTTAAAGAAAGATTGAATGACCGTTTTGATTTCTCCAATATCATCGGCCGGGGTCCGGCGATGAAAAAGCTTTTTGACACAATGGCGTTGGTGGCACCTTCAGAAGCCACCGTTCTTATTTTCGGTGAAAGTGGTACCGGAAAGGAATTGATTGCCGATGCTATCCATCAAAACAGCCCACGAAAAGATCGACCATTTATAAAAGTCAATTGTGCCGCTTTACCGGAAACACTGCTTGAGAGCGAGCTGTTTGGCCACGAGAAAGGAGCGTTTACCGGTGCAGTTGCCCGCAAGCAAGGCAGATTTCAGCTGGCCCATAAGTCATCCATTTTTTTGGATGAAGTGGCAGAGATGGCACCCACCACGCAGGCCAAGATTTTAAGGGTTCTGCAGGAACGCGAATTTGAACCAATAGGCAGCCCACAGACAATTAAGGTCGATACGCGAGTGATCGCAGCCACCAATAAAAATCTGGAAAAGGAAATTAAGGATGGTCGCTTTCGGGAAGATCTTTATTACCGTCTTAACGTGATCAACCTTGAAGTTCCACCGATGCGAGAGCGTCGAGAAGACATTTCTCTTCTGGCTGATTTCTTTCTCAAGCGATATGCTGAAAAAAATAAAAGAATTATCAAAGGATTTACCCCCCGGGCAATGGATTTGCTTATGCGGTACGAGTGGCCGGGAAACGTGCGGGAGCTTGAAAACGTTGTGGAAAGGGCCGTCATTATGGCACGCGGTGAAATGATTACGCCGGCAGAATTCCCGGATATATTGCAACAGCTCGATCCGGAAGTCAAAGCAACCTATGTCAATTTAAGTCCCGGCCGGACACTGAAAGATGTTGAAAAGGATATGATTCTAAGAACCCTTGAGGAAACCGAAGGCAATCGCACCCACGCGGCCAAAATTCTGGGCATCAGCCGCCGAACGCTGCAATTGAAGCTGAAAGAGTATGGGATCAATCCGGCTCAGTAAGGGCCATCAAGTTAAGCAATCGGCACAAATTCAGATAAACTTGTACTGAAGTTGGAATACGAACATTGTTGTCTAAAGAATTTCGCCCAAGGGCTACAGGCAGGAACCACCTCCGGGAAGTCTTTTACGCAAAAAATTGGTGCGACGGTTCATGGGTAGAGCAAGCTGTTTGCGAATTTGCTCAATGAGGTTGCGCGAGCTTTCTTTTTTTAGAGCTTTCAACTGTTTTCTTCTATCTTTTTTTCTTTTCATCTAGCGTATTCTCCAATATATCGATAACCGCCTTATCTCTGGGCCGGCCAAGGGCTTTCTTGCTGCGAATGATCTTCTCCAGGCTGGCCACTTTTATTTTATAGCCTTCAAATTCGACCTCGACGGTATCGGAGCGAAGATTTTCGAAAGACTTGATGCCATGCAGGACTGACATAAAGTCAATCTGTAGCCCAGTATCGTCGTTAACCACCCGATAAAGATCCGATAGTGGATAAAAAGGTTTCAAAATCTGGGCATCAAGCTCATTTGCCAAAACCTTTAATTTGCGCAGGTTGACAGCGGTCTTTCTGAACATAAAATCGATGTCCAGCGTTGTAACCGGCGCACCGTGCAAAGCGGCGGCTGCATTTCCCACCATAATGGCTTCAAGCCGGGCTTTATGCAAAGCCTTGGCGATTGCCTTCAAAACTGGTGCAGCGTCCATCCGATTTACTCGCTTTTTCTGTGCATGGGTAAATAAT
>CBDUUO010000381.1:0-3933 GCA_965370395.1 uncultured bacterium | reverse complement strand
AGAATTCCTTAACTTTAGGCACTTTAGATCATTTTAGGCATTTTAGGCACTTTTCTAATAGGAAAGACCATATGAAGTTTGCACTTTTTCACGGCTGCAACATTCCAGCGCGCGTCGAGCAGTATGCGGAGGCCACCGAAGCGGTGTGTGCCCGGCTGGGCCTCGAGCTGGTTGAGATGACCGCCTTCAACTGCTGCGGATATCCGGTCCGCAACGCGGATCATCGCGCCTATGTCCTTTCAGCCGCCAAAAATTTAGCCCTGGCCGAACGAGCCGGCCTGGATATGCTGGTGATGTGCAAATGCTGTTACGGCAGCTTAAAAAACGCATCCTATTTTTTAAACCAGGATCCGAACTTAAAAGCCGACATCAACCGCATTCTGGCAAAAGAAAATCTGGAATATAAAAATAAGACCCAGGTCAAACATCTGCTGTCGGTCCTTTATCATGATGTGGGTCTTGAGCGTTTAAAGGAAAATATTTCAAAAGCCTACAGCGGCCTTCAAATAGCGGTCAGCTACGGGTGCCATGCCCTGCGGCCAAGCACGGTGACGGAGTTTGACGATCCGGTTTCACCGAAAATCTTTGATGAACTGGTGGAGGCCACCGGCGCATTCAGTGTGGAGTGGACCCGCAAACTGGATTGCTGCGGCGCTCCTCTGACCGGCATCAATGATCAGCTGGCGATGGATATGGCCCGCAAAAAAATAGACAGTGCCCGGCAAGCCGGCGCGCAATTTATCTGCACGGCCTGCCCCTATACCCAGCTTCAGCTCGACGGGGTGCAAATGCGCATGGCAGCTGCTTCCGATAACGGTGAGCCCATAGCACCCATTTTGTATCCGCAACTGCTGGGTTTGTGCATGGGCATCGATGAAAAAACCCTGGGTATTTCTAACAATGAAATTGACCTTTCCGGTATTACATCATTCTTAATGACGGAGTAATTATGTCGAAAACAGTTACAGGTGCGGTCATGGTGGTCGGCGGCGGTATCGCCGGAATGCAGGCAGCTCTGGATCTTGCCGATTCCGGCTACTATGTCTATCTGGTGGAAAGCTCAAGCTCCATCGGCGGCATGATGTCGCAGCTGGACAAAACCTTTCCCACCAATGACTGCGCGATGTGAATTATATCGCCGAAACTGGTCGAGGTCGGCCGGCACATCAACATTGAACTGCTGACGCTTAGCGAAGTGCAGAGTATTGGCGGCGAAGAGGGCAATTTTGAAGTCAAATTGACCCAAAACCCCCGCTACGTCGACATGGACAAGTGTATCGCCTGCAATGCCTGTGCGGAAAAATGCCCCAAGAAAGTTTTCAACGCCTATGACGGCGGCCTGAGCAAACGCAAGGCGGTTTATGTGCAGTACCCCCAGGCGGTGCCGCTCAAATACACGATCGATGCCGATACCTGCATCTATTTCCTCAAAGGCAAGTGCAAAGCCTGTGAAAAATTTTGTCCCACCGGTGCCATCAACTTCGAAGACCGGAAAAAGGACATCGCGTTAAATGTGGGCGCTGTGGTTTTGGCCTCGGGCAGTGAAGCTTTTGATCCGGCCACCTACGACACGTTCGGCTATTCAAAATCGGCCAATATCGTCACCAGCCTGCAATTTGAGAGAATCCTGTCGGCCTCCGGGCCCTACGACGGGCATCTGGTTCGGCCGTCGGATAAAACCGAGCCTGAAAAAATAGCCTGGCTGCAATGCGTGGGGTCCAGAGATACCCATATCGGCGCCAGAGGATACTGTTCCGGCGTCTGCTGCACTTATGCCATCAAGGAAGCCATTTTATCCAAAGAGCACAGCAGCAACGGTCTGGATACGGCCATTTTTTACATCGACATCCGCACCTTCGGCAAAGACTTTGAGCGCTACTATAACAAGGCCAAAGACGATCTGGGCGTTCGCTTTGTCAAATCACGCATCACCCATGTCGAGCCCATGGACGATAACGGCAAGCACATTATTCGCTATGTCGATGCCGCCGGCCATACTCAGGCTGAAGCGTTTGATATCGTTGTGCTGTCGGTGGGCCTGGAGGCCCGGGAGCAGGCCGTCTCCCTGGCAAAAAAACTGGATGTCGATTTGAACCATTATCAGTTTGCCAGGACCGGGGGTTTTGATCCGGTCCAGAGCTCACGACCCGGCATCTATGTTTGCGGTGCTTTTCAAGAGCCGAAAGATATTCCGACTTCGGTCATTGATGCCAGTGCCGCTGCCGGAAAAGTCGGAACCCGGCTTGCGGATGCCAGATGGACCCTGACGAAAACCAAAGAGCTGCCCGCAGAGATCGATATCAAAGGCGAGCCCCCGCGAATCGGTGTTTTTGTCTGCTGCTGCGGCACCAATATTGCCGGATTTGTGGATGTGCCCGCGGTGGTGGAGTACGCCAAAACCCTGCCGAATGTGGTCTATGCCGAGCAAAACCTGTTCAGCTGCTCGCAGGATACCCAGACCCAGATTTCAGCAACGATTAAAGAGCACCGGCTCAACCGGGTTGTGGTGACCGCCTGTACCCCCAAGACCCACGAACCCCTTTTCCAGGAAACCCTGACCAACGGGGGTTTGAATAAATATCTTTTCGAGATGGCCAATATCCGTAACCAATGCTCGTGGGTGCACAAAGACGACATGGACCGGGCCACTGAAAAATCCAAAGACCTGCTGCAGATGGCGGTGGCCAAGGTCGCGCTGCATGAGCCCCTGGTGGAACCCAGGATGGAAATCAACCAGGCCGCCCTGGTCATCGGAGGCGGCGTTGCCGGCATGACCGCCGCCCAGACCCTGGCCGCACAGGGATATAAAACCTTTCTGGTTGAAAAAAATGAACGACTGGGCGGCCAAGCCCTCAATCTCAATGAAACCTGGCAGTCGGAGCCTGTGGGCCCGTTTCTGGATCATTTGATCGCGGACGTCACAGCCGATGAAAACATCGAGGTATTTTTAAATGCCCGCGTCGCCAGCGGCGATGGGTTTATCGGAAATTTTAAAACCACCATCCACTCCGACGGTGACAGTCAGGTTCTGGAACACGGCGTTACCCTGATCGCTTCGGGCGCCGCAGAGTTTAAACCCGATGATTATCTGTACGGCCAGGATCAGCGGGTGCTGACCGGCCTGGAGCTCCAGAAGAAAATTTTAAACGGAGACGGATTTGATGCCTGCCGCACGGCCGTATTTGTCCAGTGTGTGGGTTCGCGCATTCCCCAGCGCCCGTATTGTTCGAAAGTTTGCTGCACCCAATCAATTAAAAGCGCCTTGAGCCTCAAAGCCAAAAATCCCGCTATGGACATTTTCATATTGTACCGGGATCTGCGGTCCTATGGTTTTAGAGAGGATCTTTATCGCGAAGCCCGCACCCGGGGGATCAAATTCATCCGCTATGACAACACCGCAGAAATCGGGGTCGGTTCAGCCCAAAATGGTCTGGAAATTACGTTTTCGGATCGGGTGCTCAAGCGGCAAATGTCAATTACCAGCGATCTTCTGGTTCTGGCCAGCGCGGTAGTGCCCGAAAAAAGCAACCCCCTGGCGCAAATGTATAAAGTCTCTCAAAATGACGACGGTTTTTTTGTCGAAGCACACGTCAAGCTGCGGCCCAATGATTTTGCCACCGACGGCGTGTTCGTCTGCGGCCTGGCGCATGCGCCCAAACCCATCGAGGAATCCATTTCCCAGGCCCAGGCAGCCGCATCCCGGGCGGTGACGATTTTATCGGCACTGGAGGTTTCGGTCAGCGGCACGGTGGCTGTGGTGGATCCGAACTGCTGCAGCAGCTGCGGGGTTTGCGTGGAGGTTTGTCCCTATTCGGCGCCTCACTTCATCGAAAACACCGGCAAGGCCGAAATTCAAGCCACTCTGTGCAAGGGCTGCGGGCTGTGCGTGGCCTCCTGCCGGTCAGGAGCCATTCATCTGAAAGGCTTCGACAC
>CBDUUO010000380.1:0-3934 GCA_965370395.1 uncultured bacterium | reverse complement strand
CACAACCCATGATGGCAAAAATGGTGGAAAGAATGCAGGGCGTTATTGCTGGAAACTCGCTGGAACATTATGTGGGGGGAAGACAGAGGGCACTTTTGCTGCATTGATCAGGAATTGTGGATCATGTTGTAATTTCTACCACAAGGTGAAAATGGAAGAAGGGCGCAATTATATCCTATAACAAACTGTCGAAGCTTTATTAGTATTTATAAATACGCCACATGCGTTGACTAACTGTTGATAATAGGAAAAATAAAACCTTCCTTCTATTTTATAAGTATCTTAAATTTTTTAAATTAAGGGGTTCAAAAGGCGTGAGGAGGAGAAGGAGCGCAGCGTACATTTAGTACGTTAGCGACTTTCGACGACGAACAACACAGCTCTCGGGCAAAAGATGATGGTTTAAAAACCAGTTTAGGCGTTTTTTTCGATGATCGGGACAAGAAGTTGCTGTGAGGGAACTAACACATTAAAGTCCAGATGGGCATTATATTTTTTAATCAACCACAGGGGCACTTCAAATTGCTCTTTTGAAAGGGTCCAGATGTTGTCTCCTCTTTTGATGGTATAGGTTCGGACTTTTTCAACGCGAAAAGTGGCAAAGAAATCTTCTGCCAGCTCCTGGTGGAATTCAAACCGCTTTTCTTCAAACTCCTCTTTTGTAGCCCGGCGCAATGGAATCATAATGGATTCGTTGATTCGAATGGGTTTTCCATATCTAATGCCGTTGAGCCGCCGAATCTCCCCAGCTGAAATCCCCAACCACTCGGCATAATGGCCCAGGGTTTCTTCAACCTCCACCTGAATACTGCCAACCAGTTTGCCCTGGTGGCGCCGCAGGTGTTCAACGTTCAGCCGTGCCTGCACCACATCCGGATTCAGGGATGGCTTAACGGATGGCTGTTGTTGTACCCGGTGATCTGCGGTCAGATTTTCCTCGGTTTCGGGACTTTGCGGCCTCATCTGAGCAAGAGCCGCTTCAACAATCCGGTTTGTTTCAATCGTATCAAAATCAAGACTGGAAAGTATGGGGGTTTGCTCCGGCGCTGGCGTTTCTATCCGGGCTTTAATCGTCTCGGGCTCTGGCGCTGATGTTTCTGCCTTCGGCTCCGATGCCTTGGAATCGGATACCGCCTCCGATTTAGCATGCTCGGATTTCAAACCGGCCAGCACGGGTGGTTTTTCACCCGGCAGCGGTATCCTCAAATTCTGGTCACGATAAATGGTGGCGCGGGAATCCAGATTGTTAGCTGCAATCAGATCATTTAAATTGACACCATGCATCCGGGCAATTTCTCCGACGGTATCCCCTTTGCGAACCGTATAGATTCGGCTACGCTTCTGGTAGTTTTTATAGATTTTCGGTGCCAGTTCAGCAATCACACTTTGCCAGTCCCGATCGGATTGGGCGGGCAGCCTCAGGTGAAAACCGCGCGGTACATATTTTTGCCCGCGCAGCACCGGATTTCGCAAAGCAGGATTGAGATCGCCAAGCACATCAAGTTCCAGATTAAGCTGCCGGGCGATTTCCGGCAATGAGCCGTATCCGGCCAGCACCACTGTCTCACTGCTTAAAGATTTGTCCAGTACAAGCTCACCAAAATACTGACGATAATCGCGTGCAACCTCCCGGGCCGCTAAAAATTCCGAATAAAAATTGCGGGAAGCAAATTTGAATATGCGACTGCGGTATTCTTGGAATATGGATTCGTAGCTTCCCTTGCGTCTTTGGGCCCGCAGCATGCCGGCAACGCCGTGGTTGTAAGCGGTAATGGCCATAGCCCAGTTCTTAAATTTTTTGAAATTTCGCTTGAGCAATCGGGCAGCCGCACGCGAAGAAAAGATGGGGTCCCGTCGTTCATCCACCGCATAACCGACGGTCATATACTGCTTGCCCGTGGCACGGGTAAACTGCCAGATGCCGGCGGCACCGAATTTACTGTAGGCTTTGGGATTAAAAGATGATTCCACATGGGGCATATAGGCTAAATCCACCGGCAAACCGTAATCGCGGAAGATCTGCACAATTTCTTCCAGGTAGGCACCGGATCGAATGATGCCCTGTCGGAATGCATCTTTCTGGCCGACTTGACACCGCAGATTTCGCATCGCTGCCCGAAAATCGGTGGACTTTGCGTGGGCTCCGAATAATGCGGCCACACGCTGCTCCTCGGGCCTGATGGGGGTTTCACCCCGTGCGAGTTTGGCCAGGATCAGTTTGTATTTCTTTTTCGCCGTTTTAATCCGAGTCTGGTTAATTTTTCGGCTGCCATGGCGATTGCGGTCTTTGAGTTCGATGACATCATAGATGATTCCCAAGTTTTTCTTATCATGAATAACGCCCTGGGTGGTTGAATATTGGACATATATTTTTTTCCAGAATGAAACATTGGGACGAATGCTGTCGTACACAGGGAAAGGTTCGGGTTCCATGATGGCATCGGCACCTGCAGGCAGGCTGCACAACAACAGCACGACAGGCAAGATTGTCAAAAAAATGGTTTTGGTTCGGTAATTTTTCATGGGCTCAGATTATTCACTGCCAGATCATGACCGCCCCGACATCGGCAATGGTAAAGGGTATGTTTATAACCGGCTGCGCGGAGTCGATGGGGTGAACACCATCTGAAGTATTAAAGCAAAATCCAGGCCAAAATCAGCGAAAAACTGATACTTTATAGTATTTCAAATAGTTATGAATTATTTCAACTTATCCTTTCCCACTGAAACTGAAGAAATTTTGACAAAATAGCGCACATTATTACCTAATTTCAGCAGCGGTGGCAGATGGCCTGTAAGAGCGTAGACTTGCCGGTACCGTTTTCGCCAACAAAAAAAGTCACCGGACAATGTACATCCACGGTTCGCGGCTGGCTAAAAATATCCAGATTAAACGGATAGCGGTCGTGAGCGGGAAATTTTTGAGGAAAAATACAAACCTGCTTTTTTCGGCCGTTAAAAATAGAGCCTAGCACTATTTCAATTTTGCAGGCAAAAATCAAGTCTTTTAGATACCGAGAAATAGCGGTTTTAGAAAAAATCGGGGAAATGCGGACCCCTTTCAAAACAAACTTTTTTATTGACACAAGTCACCACTTTGTGAGACTTTTTTCACTACAAACGGATAATCATCCATGGGCACTGGGTAACTCAGCCTCGCAGATAAGCCATCTTGATACTCCAGCAGCGCCGGACGCGAATGCAGTTATCCACCCATTCCAATTGTCCTTATATACGGCACAAGGATGCTATTAATATAACTCGAGCCGTTCTTTTGATACCTCCCTATGTTGGCCGTGAGGTATACGTCCTGATATGTCAAATCCTAACCAGCTTTAAGGGGGAAACCAATGGCCATACAAAAATTGTTGCTACCCTACAATTTCACTCGTCTCGATCAAAAAGCCTTAGAGTTTGTTATCAGCACGTTTGGCAAACTTGAGGAAATTGAAGTAACCGTATTTAACGCGTACACACCTGTTCCTGAGATTGAGACAGCCGCTAGTTCGGTTACCGCCAAACTCAAAGCGAGTCTAAGCTACCTTTCCCAGAAAATTACGGAGCAGGAAACTGAACTCAAAACGATCAAACAGAAGCTTTTGAATAATGGATTTGCAGATGGCCGAGTTCATACTGTTTTTCAGCCTCGCAAAAAAGAGGTTGCCAGCGAGATTATTGATTTCGCCACGAAAAATAAATTCGATGTCATTGTCATCAGTCACAAACCCGGCAAGGCAACCCGGTTTTTTACCGGAAGCAGATACAATAAGGTGATCTCTGCCCTAAAAGATGTGACGATCTGTGTCGTGTCATAGAGTCGATTTAACACATCTGATCCTGTGTCAGCAAAACGTCTTTACACCGGTCGACATCGTTAAACCCTAACCCGGACGAGCCGGTTGGAGCGAAGCGGAAATCCCGGTTTATCGGGGAA
>CBDUUO010000379.1:0-3961 GCA_965370395.1 uncultured bacterium | reverse complement strand
AGAAGACACAATAAACTACCGCTATCGGAACGTTATTTTGACAAACGCTCTAAATCCAACTCAGGACCTGATTGCAAAAAATCAGGTGAGTTCTTTGAGCGTCGCGTAACGTTGCGAAACGGTCTCAGCCTGAATGGCTGACAGAACGATGTGATTGCTGTCCATGACGATTATCGAACGCGTCCTGCGGCCATGGGTGGCATCAACAAGGCGTTTCTCTTCCTTGGCCTCGTCCTTGAGGCGTTTCATGGGGGCGGAATTGGGGGAAACGATCGCAACGACGCGATCCGCCACCACCGAGCTTCCGAATCCAATATTTAATAAGACCTGATCCATTTTACCTCCAACTGGAAAACATGGCGCAGCGCCCAGAGCGCAGCGCGTGTTTTGAAAAATTCTGGGTTTGATTTCAAGCGCGCTGCTTGCGCCAAGAGCTACGCCCGTTGCGCAGATCTATTCCACATTCTGAATTTGTTCCCTTACCTTTTCAAGTTCCGATTTTACATCGATGACCAAATGGGCCATTTCGGCGTTGCCGATCTTGGAACCCATAGTGTTAAATTCCCGATTCAGCTCCTGCAACAAAAAATTCAACTTTCGACCGGCGGGTTCAACGGCATTCATTATCAGGTTGAATTGGTTCAGGTGGCTGGCGGCCCGCACGATCTCTTCAGAAATATCGCTTCGATCCGCCAAAAATGCGGCTTCCTGAGCAACTCGCGCAAGATCAAGCTCAAGCATGTTTTGGGTTAATAACGAAATCCGTTCTTTTAGCCGTTCCTGGTATTGCCTTAGAAGATCTTTTGATCCTTTTTTTATGTGCTTTAGACAGTCATGGATGAAGTCCAGTCGGCGTCCAATATCCTCGGCAATAAAATCGCCTTCTTTCTGTCGCATGGCCTCAAGATCATCAAGGGCCAGAGAGGTGCAATCCTTTACCGCAGTCCAGAGAACTTCCTCATATGGCAACTTCTCGACCGGCTTAAAGATACCACCGGCAGTGACCACCATGTCTAAAGTAATGTCATTTTTAAGGTTAAATTCGCTTTTTAATTCCTTAAAGGCCGCCACAACTGCCTTGGCCCGGGCATAGTCAATCTCAAGCCCAGCGGCTTCGTCAGCGCGATCGTCAATTTGTATCCGTACTTCAACACGTCCCCGGGCGACCCGATTGCTGATCAGGCCTTTTATTTTATCTTCCAGAGATTGGTATGCCGGAGGAATTCGTAAAAAAATATCGATATGTCGGCTGTTATAGGATCGGATATCAACTGTTACCGCCAGTTCATCGACCGTCTTTTCGACACTTGCAAAAGCCGTCATGCTTTTGATCATCATCTTCATTCAACTCCATTTGACATCCAAAACGTATTTATTGCGCACCTGCTCAAGAAACTTGAGCATGCCATCATCGCTGTAATCGGGGTAGGTCCATGGTAACTTTTGGAAGCTGCCCTTGTGGTAGATCAAAGTCAAATCTGCATAGATGCCCGCACCGATATATATCCGATGACTAAAATTTTTCCCTGAGGCCAGCACAAATCGTTCATGCAGCATATATCCGGGATCGATATTAACCCGGCGCCGCCCTTTTTGTGAATAATGGTGCTCAATCTGATTGGTGGCCAATTTAAATGCGGATAGATCGTCTTGCGCGATCAGCGGCTCAAATGCAAGCACCCGCCTGAGCAAAGGTGATCCCATCTCGGGTTCATAATAGGTAGTGTAATTGAAATGCATCCATGGGCTAACCAAATCGATTTGCCCGAATTGGGATGCGAGCTCCGTAACCAGGTTTTCGATTATGTTTAATTCTGTGGTAATGATCCCGATGACCAATTTAGCAGGCTTGGGAGTTTGCGGCACGCTCATCTGCGCGAAGTTATTAGTTACTGGTTATTGGTTATTAGTTATTCGTTGCATTTCACACGGCCGGACAAATAATGAGAACCCTAAGCCGGATAAACCGGAAATACAAAACTCGAAACACGAAATACGAAACAAATTTCTAATCACCAAAATTCAAATGACCCAAACAAAAAAAAGTTGATACCCGCTCAGATTCCTATGAATCATTGATAGGAAAAGATCTACAAAGATGCTAAAAAATTTCTTTGCACTAAAAACAACAAATTTACAACGAAGACTCTAAATTCCTCAATGCCTGAATTAGACCGATGTCCAATGTTCATGCAATCCTGCGACTGTTAAAGAGTCACAGCTATTTTTCCAAGTTGAATGCCGAGATCTGGATTAACTGTTTACCCATCGATGGGTTTGGCTTCATCAATCAGCATAATAGGGATGTCATCTTTAATTTCATATAACATTTTGCAATGATCACAGATCAGTCCATCTTGAGTATCATTCAGCTGAATGTTGCCTTTGCATTTCGGGCATGCCAAAATTTCCAGCAATTCTTGGCTGATGGCCATAATGTTCTCCTTTAAATATTCATGCCACTTTTATTTTTGATTTCCAGATAAAAATTATTCGGCGTTAATCAGATTTAACACAGCATAACATGAAAAAATAATATTTGAAATCCAAGCAGCGATAAACGGCGGCAGCAAGCCACCATACCCGAGTGACAGGCAAAAACTGTGCAGAACCCAATAAAGAAATACCATCACAGCCCCAAGTGCAATACTGACAGATGGCCCCTCACGGCCTTTGCGTTTAACGGCTATTCCGATGCCGATGATACAGACGATAACCGCTAGAACCGGAAAAGCGAATCTGGCATGAAAGTCCACCCGAAAAGTCGTGGCATCGTATCCTTCCGACTCCACCTCCTGAATAAATGAAAAAAGCTCTGCAATATTCATCTCTTCGGACTTTTTAAAAACGCGCTTTAAATCCTCAGGAAGAATATCGACTTTTTCTGCCCGCTGCGGATAAAATCGCACATCATAGGTTTTAGATTCGGCATTGAGCTCCTGCTCCATGATGTCGTAAAATATCCATTTATCCTTCTGATATAAAGCGCTTTTGGCGTCCACTCTCCTTGAAAGCTTAAATTCTTTATCAAAATAATTTAAAGTCACACCCGAGATGCTTTGATTCTGGGGGTTAAAATATTTAATGAAATATATGGCGCGATTTCCCTTGATCCATATATTTTTTTGTCTGGTCGCCAAGGCAGGCTTTTTTTTAACTTCGATCAGCCATATCCGATTGGCTTTACTGATGGTTATGGGAACGACAATCTCAGACAAGAAAAAAAGAACGATGCCGAGCAAGACAGCGATAGCCAAAACCGGCCTCAACAGAAAGTAAACACTGCCCCCTGCGCTTTTTAAAGCAATAATCTCATTGTTTTTGTTCATCAAACCCAAAGTAACCAGGACGGCTAACAGAATACCGATCGGGGTGATTTGAACAATGATCTGGGGAAGCTTTAATTGTAAGTATCGAATCAGCCGTGAAATCGATAAACCGGCCTCCATGAAATTATCGGCTTTATTAAAAAATTCGACGATAACATATAGCCCCAGCACGACTGCCAAAACAATCACAAAGCATTTGAGGATTTCTTTTGCCAGATACTTATCTAAAATAGTCATAAGCGACACGATCAACTATATTATGTCCTATAAAAATGTTACAAAAATAGTATGGTATATTTTATTGAGTCTTTAAACAGTACAGTGTCTATGGTTTCAGGTGTCAGGTGTCGGGTGTCAGGTTTCGGGTATCTTTCAGATACCGGGTTTCAGGTTTCAGGTTTCAGTGTTCAGCATTCGACCCGCAGCGGTTTCAGCTCCTTCATAATTCTGACACCTGACACCTGACACCTACTTTTTCCTGACACCTGACACCCGACACCTGTATTGTTGAAAAAGATAATTGATAATAGCGATCCGTATTATGTAAATTACTTACGGCACGCAACACTTGAGGGTAAAGTTATCGATTCCTCCTTGAAATAAAATTTCGCAGCCATGCATAAATCATATCG
>CBDUUO010000378.1:0-3969 GCA_965370395.1 uncultured bacterium | reverse complement strand
TTCAATGGGTTTGAAATTCGAATATCGAAGCACGAAATTCGAAACAATATCTAATGACCAAAATCTGAATGACCAAAACATTCTCATTGCACCGATGGCCCTAAAGAATTTCTTCACATGTTTTGAGCTTTTGGACATTCGTATTTCGGATTTGTTTCGGATTTCGACATTCGGATTTCGTATTTACTCTCTTTTTTGTAACCACCTGACCGGCAGAGCCTATTAGGTTCGCACCAGCAGAGCTGGTGGTTTAATAAAATTAATTAATCCGGAGGGCTTGGTCCCGGACACCCGGACCCGGGTTTCCTGCCAACAGGAAACCGCTGAAGACTCTTGCTCCGGCAAGGTCGCATCAATTTGAGGGTTCACATCATGGCAGAATTACTCGCGCAATTGTTTAACGGCCTGGTTCTCGGCCTGCTTTTCGGTGTCATGGCTTTAGGCTTCATGATGATACTCAGTGTCATGGAGGTGATTAATTTCAGCCATGGCGCCTTGTTTGCTCTGGGCGCCTATATCGCGCTATCGATACAAAAAATTACGGGTTACTGGCCCGCGTTGATACTAGCCCCTCTCGTTGTCGGTCTTTTGGGGTTAGGCATCGAAAAATTCGCGGTTCGGCGGATTTATGGGAAAGACCCCTTGCTCGGCTTGTTGATGACGTTGGGGTTGGCCATGGCCTTTGAGGAGATGATCCGCATCATCTGGGGCAAAACCGGCTTCTCTATGACACCTCCGACCTTTATGTCCGGGCCTATTAACCTCGGAATTCTTTGGTATTCGAAGTATTATTTTTTTCTGGCGTTTCTTTCCTTAATTCTGCTCTTCCTGGTCTGGCTTTTTCTGGAAAAAACACCTTACGGATCCATTATCAAGGCCGGTGTTTCGGACAGTGAGATGGTGCTGGCACTGGGCAAGAACCTGGGGAAATTGCGCATGCTGGTGTTCGGTCTGGGCGCAGCCCTGGCCGGCATCGCCGGGGTGATCGCCGGTCCCATATGGAGCCTCAAGCCGACCATGGGCACAGAGGTGTTGATGCCTTCGTTTGTAGTGGTGGTAATCGGGGGCATCGGAAGTTTCTGGGGTGCAGTCATCGGAGGGTTGATCGTGGGACTTTCCAAGAGTCTGAGTATTCTGGTCTACCCGCGATTCTCCGAACTGGCCATGTATTTCATCATGGCCATTGTTCTGATCTTGCGACCCCGCGGAATTATGGGCGAAAAATCTTTGCTTGAAAAATAAAAGAAGGGAAAAACATATGGATGTCTTGCGTTACATTCGACACCCATTTTTTTTAATTCTGGCCGTTTTCTTTATTGCGCCGGTAGCGGTTATGCCCCTGGGTGGCATGTCGTTGGCAATCGAGGTGATGATCTGGGCGATCTTCGCCCTGGGCTTTAACATTTTGTTGGGCAGCACCGGGTTGCCCTCCTTCGGCCATGGCCTGTTTTTCGGCAGCGGCGCTTATCTTTTCGGACTGATTCAGCACCATGTCATAAAAAGCACCTGGATACCCTTGATGGGAAGCATTCTGGGTTGTGCGCTCATAGCATCGGTGCTGGGCCTTTTGTTGGCAAAAAAAAGGGGTATCTATTTTGCGCTGCTGACGATTGCATTGACCCAGATGTTTTTTTTCATTGCTTTTCAGTGGGACGCGGTTACCGGCGGTGAAAACGGTCTGATGGGCATCGAGCGCTACGCGCTTACCTTTTTCGGCTTGTTTAACCTAGGGATCGAAAGCCCGTTGGCCTTTTACTATTTTGTGTTCAGCATCCTGGCGCTCAGCATGATATTGCTATGGAGGTTGAACCACTCTCCGCTGGGAAGCGTCCTTTACGCCATCAAGCAAAACGAGCTCAGGGCCAAATATCTGGGCTATAACGCCCCTTTCTTTAAATGGCTGTCAATCATTATCTCCGGGGCGTTTGGCGGGTTGGGCGGTGCCCTGCATGCCATGCTCACTCACGGTGCCTTTGCCGATGCAATCCACTGGTCCCGCTCGGGTGATGTTGTCATGATGGTCATTGTCGGCGGGGGACTTACCAACTTTTTTGGTCCGGTTCTGGGAGCGTTCATTTTTATCGCTCTCAGAGACATTTTCTCAACCCTAACCGAGCACTGGTATCTGTTCTATGGGCTGCTGATCGTGTTTATCATCCTCTTTATGCCCGAAGGCATTCTGGGTCGTTTCAGCGTGGGTAAATCCGGAGCACAGGTTAGCCCGAAGGAACTAGAGCCAGCGTCGCTGGAGTTAAAGGGAGTCGAATAATGGCCATTCTTGAGGCAGCCGGAATTGACAAACACTTTGGCGGACTGATGGCGAATAGAGATGTCAGTTTCGAGGTTAAGGAAGGCAAGATTACTTCCATCATCGGTCCCAACGGAGCCGGGAAGACCACACTCTTTAACATTTTAACCGGGATGTATAAGCCGGATGCCGGCAAGGTCCTCTTTGAGGGTCAAGACATCTCGGGTTGGCCTATCCACAAGATTGTCAATCTGGGCATCGCCCGCTCATTTCAGGTGTTGAATATATTCAATGAAATATCACCTGCTGAGAACATACGGTTGGCCGTGCAGTCCCGAAAAAAAAGGAGTTTAAATTTCTTTCGTTCGGCCCAGGGATTCGAGGACATCAACCAGGAAACCAAGGCGGTGCTGGATGAGATCGGTTTATCCGCGGTCAAGGACTTGCCCACCAAGAATCTTCCTTATGGCGATAAGCGAGTTCTCGAAATCGGCATCGCCATGGCTTCCCGACCCAAGCTGCTGTTGATGGATGAACCGACTTCCGGCTTGCCCTCTTCGGAAACAGCAAGGATCAAGGAATTCATCAAGAAAATATCTGCACGGCTGACTGTAGTGGTGATCGAGCATGACATGGATGTTGTGCTGACCATTTCGGACGTCATTATCGTGTTACATCAAGGGCAGGTGATCGCTCAGGGAGCACCCGAAGAGATCAAGGCCAATGATGAAGTCCAAGAAGCCTACCTGGGAGGGATAGATTGATGCTCGAGATGCAAACCATTTTGGATGTAGTTAAGATAAATTCGTTCTACGGGGAAGCGCACATACTTCATCAGGTTGAGCTCCGGGTCAAGCAAGGGGAGGCGGTCGCCATTTTAGGACGCAACGGAGCCGGAAAAACCACCTTGCTGCGGAGTATCCTCGGTCTGACCCCGGCCAGAACTGGTAAGATCTCCTTTCAGGGCATAGACATCACGCATCTGCCGACCAACGAAATTGCCAATTTGGGAATAGGCTGGGTTCCGGACGACCGCAGAATTTTCCCCACCCTGACGGTTCGACAAAACCTGGAAATCGCCCGGAAAAAGGACCCCGACGGAAAAGTTCGCTGGGACCTTGATCGGGTATACCGCCATTTTCCCGCCCTTAAAGACTTGGCTAATCAAAAAGGCGAAACCCTTTCAGGCGGCGAGCAGCAGATGCTGTCCATCGCCCGCACCTTGATGGGTAATCCCAGACTTATTTTACTGGACGAACCGTCCGAGGGGTTAGCGCCGCTTATGGTGCGGGAAATGATGGAGATTATCAAGGAACTGACGGCTACGAATTTGACCACTGTATTGGTGGAACAAAATTCCATGCTGGCCATGATGGTCTGCTCTAAGGTATACGCTCTGGATAACGGGCAAAATGTATACGAGGGTACGGCTAAGGAGCTGCTGGCGGACGCACAGCTCAAAAAGCAGCTGCTTGGGATTTGATGCACTAATAAAACGGCAGAAAACAAAAAGACGGCCAACCATAAAGGATATTGCCTGCGAGGCCAATATCTCTCCCTCGACCGTTTCTCTGGTTCCAATTCACCCTCAGCATTGCCCTGTTAGCCCCATCCCTGGCGCAGGACCGGGCGGTACGAGTAAAGCAAGCTGGCTCATAAACCAGGATTTGTAACATTTTGACGCTTTGAAATTAACTGGTGAATGAGCATGGAGATGTCTT
>CBDUUO010000377.1:0-3971 GCA_965370395.1 uncultured bacterium | reverse complement strand
GGCAGCGAAGCTAGGCATTTTCAATAGATTAGAAATTTTTCATTGATTTTTGCCATACGATCCGATATGCAAACAACTTGAATAGCCGCGGGTGTTTAACCTGTTCTTAAACTATTTTTCAGGGTTCCGGCAGAAAATATGCTTTTCCCAAAACCTTAAAATCAAGGCCTCGCTGTAAGTTATCCGCGCAAGGGAAATAAGCCAATGTCGCTCTAGATTAAACAAGGGCATTCGGCTCCGGGCAAAATTCCTTTTTTTAATGGCCGCCTGGAAAAACCAGGGCCGTCCAATTCATCCTAACATCATCCGAATATGATGGACCTTGTTCAATACTTTTTGCTGATCATCTATCTTTCCGCCTTAATGGCGCTTTTCACCTATGGCATGAATTGCTGGTTTCTCATGCTGATGTACCGTCTGAATTACCCGAAAGCGGCCCAAAAACATCAACAAGTCAAAGACTCGTTTTATCAAAACGTTCCTCCCCGGGAGTGGCCCCACGTTACGATCCAGCTGCCGATTTACAACGAACGTTATGTGGTCGAGCGTCTGATCGAATCGGTTTGCAGAATCGACTACCCCAAGGATTTGCTGGAAGTGCAGGTTCTCGACGATTCAACCGATGATACCGTGCAGATTGCCAAAGCCATGGTCGCAAAAATGAAAGCCGCAGGTGTTGATATTGCTTATGTCAATCGGGCAGACCGCCGTGGCTTTAAAGCCGGTGCACTGAAAGAGGGGCTTAAAACCGCCAAAGGTTCGCTACTGGCTGTTTTTGACGCTGATTTTATCCCCGATCCGGACTTTCTGATGGAATCGGTTCCCTATTTTCAAGATCCCCAGATCGGTATGCTGCAAACCCGCTGGGGTCATATCAACAGTGATTATTCTTTACTGACCCGCGCGCAATCCATCGGGATTGACGGCCATTTTGGCGTGGAACAGGCCTCCCGGTCCTGGAGCGGGTTTTTTATGAACTTCAACGGCACCGCGGGCGTCTGGCGTAAAAAAACCATCCAGGACGCCGGCGGCTGGCAGGCCGACACCCTCACCGAAGACCTGGATCTGAGCTACAGGGCCCAGTTAAAAGGGTGGAAACTGAAGTTTGCATCGCAGGTGGTTTGTCCGGCCGAGATCCCGGTAACGATTAACGCTTTTAAATCCCAGCAACATCGCTGGGCCAAGGGTTCGATTCAAACCGCCAAAAAAAACCTGGGCAAGCTCTTTAAGTCGGATCTATCGTGGCTTGTAAAGGTTCAGGCTTTTTTGCATCTCACCCACTATATGGTCCATCCCATGATGCTGCTGGTGGTTTTGACTTCGGTTCCCATGCTTTACACCCAGTGGTTTTTTGACAACCTGGCGTTTCCGATTATGATTTTCACGCTATTGTGTCTGGCGACGTTCGGCCCTTCGTCCCTGTACCTTTTTTCCCAGCGCGTCCTATACCGTGACTGGAAAACCCGCATTAAATATTTGCCGTTTTTAATGTGTCTGGGGACCGGAATTGCGGTCAACAATACCAAAGCCGTGCTGGAGGCCCTGTTCAATATAAAAAGTGGGTTTATCCGAACCCCCAAGTACGGGATCCAGAAAAAAGGCGAAAACTGGAAAAACAAACATTATGCAATTCCGCTTAATTCCATATCCATTCTCGAATTTTTTCTTGGGCTTTATTCCTTAACCGGGCTCCTGATGTTTCTGTTTTTCAGCAAGTATCTGGTCAGCCCCTTCCTTTTGATTTATACTTGCGGATTCTTCTATGTGTTCTTTCTTTCGGTGAAACATGGATTTGGAAAAACCCCGTCAAACTAAATCATCCGCCGCCCCTTTCAAATCGCTTCAGACGGCCTTTGTCGGCCTGGGTATTATGTCGGGTTTGCTCTATTTTTTTAATTTTCGACTTCAGTCTTTTTTTTTGCAAAGTGGGCTGATCGGCAAAACCCGTATTCATTTCTATGTTTTTTTATTTTTGGCTTTAAGCCTGCTTTACTTGATCGGCATTTATCTGATCTTTAAGCACCGGGCCATATGGGGAAATTCAAAAAGCCTGGTGTTTATCATTATCATCTTTGCGGTGATGTTCAGGGCCTTGTTGGTGCCGGCTGCCCCTTCGGTGCTCTCTAAAGATATGTATCGATACATCTGGGATGGACGGTTGCAGCAAAACGGCATCAATCCTTACCAGCATCCGCCGGATGCAGACGAACTGAAAAGTCTCCGCGATAAGAATGTATATCCGAATATCAATCGAAAATCCTACCCCACCCTTTATCCGGCCGGCGCACAGCTGTTTTTCCGGCTTTTCCACATCATCGTCGGAGACAGTGTTTTGGGGTACAAGGGCCTGATGACGGTTTTTGATGTGCTGACCCTTTTTGTGCTGCTGGCGCTTCTGAGGGTTTATGGGTTTGAAGAAACGCGGCTCATGATTTATGCCTGGAATCCGCTGGTCATTTTTGAAATCGCTTACAGCGGCCACCTGGAAGGCCTAACCGTATTCTGGATGGTCCTGGCCTTGTACCTGAATGCAACAAATAAACAAACGTTGGGCGTCGCCGCCCTGGCGGTTTCAAGTGCAATCAAACTATATCCCGCTCTATTATTGCCGGCATTGTTGAACCGCGGCCAACGAATTAAAGGCATCCTTGCCTTTATCGTTTCAATGGTTTTGCTTTATCTGCCTTTTTTAGCTGCCGGACGTAAGGTTTTGGGGTTTCTACCGATATATCTACAGAATCCATATGAAAGTTTTAACCTGGGCTTGAAATTTCTGATGATGCATCTGTTGCCGCAGGTCGATTATTATCTGTTGAGCAAAATATTTTTGCTTGCCCTGGCGGCAACCGGATTGTTTATTTTCCTTAAACCCAAACAAAGGGACCAGGCGATCCGATACGTTTACATATTGATGGGGTTGTTGATGGTGTTGATGCCCGCATCCCTGCATGCCTGGTATGTGATTATATTGGTTCCGTTTCTATGTTTTTATCCTGCGGCAGCCTGGTTACTGTTTAGCTGTCTGGTGACGCTGTCCTATTTAAAATATGTGACACCATCCGGCATCATGCCGCCATCTGTGCTGTTGCTGGAATACGGCCCATTGTATTTATTGCTGGCCGGCGGCTTTATCTTCAGATGGACCGCTAATAAAAACCGGGGCGGCACCAAATCACTCAGACAAAAGCAACGATATTTTTTGGAGAATCACTGATGATCAAACATGCATATATTTTAATACTTTTTAGCCTGATCATTGTACCGAGGGCTTCAGCAATAGCCTTTGACCATTCGCAATTTGATCAAATACTGAAAGCCTATGTAGACGATCAGGGGTTGGTGGATTATAACGGAGTTGCTAAAGATACGCGCTTTCATAATTACATGGAACTGCTGAAATCGGCCAGGACCGATGAGATGACCATCGACGGCCGGCTGGCCTTCTGGATCAATGCTTACAATGCCGTGACCATCGACAAGGTCTTCAAATGGAAACCAAAGAAAAGCGTGCGTGAAACCGTGATTCCCGGCATGTGGACATCCACCAAGTTTTTTACGAGCCGGGAACATATCGTGGCCGGCAAACAACTGAGTCAGGACGATATCGAACACGATATTCTGCGCAAACAGCTGCAAGATCCTCGCATTCACTTCGCCATCGTATGCGCGTCTTCCAGCTGCCCGAAATTGGCCCGTTTTGCGTTCAGCGAAGAACATGTTCAGCGCCAGTTGGAGGACGAAACGCGCAAATATATAAATTCGGGCCGGGGCACCCGCATTGATTATGCCGAAAACACCCTCTACCTTTCAAAAATATTTGACTGGTTTGCCGGTGATTTTAAAAACAAGTCCGGATCCGTTCTGGCGTTCATTAAACCGTACCTTGACGCGGATGCCACGACTTTTCTGGAGCGCAAACCAAAAATCGGCTACATCCATTACAACTGGGCATTGAATGCCAAGAAACCGTT
>CBDUUO010000376.1:0-3972 GCA_965370395.1 uncultured bacterium | reverse complement strand
AAATTTGTGGTGTGCCTCCTGCGCCTTTTCTTATTTTCCGCATTCCGCATTCCAAATTCCGAATTCCTGACACCCTATACCATGTCGCTCGTATGAAACTACAAAGTTTCTTTTTCGATCAAACTGGCGGCCCTCCTGAGGCGGGTAAACTTCGGCGGACAGCGGCTGGGCTGAACCCTGACTTTTTTTGATTGTAGGCATCCTCATATATTACAGAAAAAAAAGGTCTGTGTATGTCTGTGTGCGTCTGTGGCTAATTAAAATTCCGAAATCTGCAATCCGCAATCGAGTAACCCTTGAACCCCCGACCATACAACATATAGTATAAACCCATTGACAAATATACATATATCGGTATATATATAATAAATTTGGGCAACTGTAATAATACTTTCCCTCGATTTATTTGCTTTATAAAAAATTAATGGATGCGGGTTAAATAAAAACGATGAGTTACATATCCTGTCCAAAGAGCAAGGCTGAAAATAAAAAACACATCGCAATCTGCAAGCAATGCCGGGATCGTAAATCCTGTCCGGCATACCTGAATTTCCGGCAACCGGAATTACCCTTAAAAAACTGAGGGGGTAGTTATGCCAAATCAAATGAGGGTTGATGCAGAAGAAGATCTTTATAACGATCTTAGGGATGAACCCTGCATCCTGTGCGGGGATCCATACCACTATGTCTTAGGCAGTTTTACGCCGGAGGAACCGAAGCGGTCCAAAAACCGGGAAGATAAAGCGCCTGTTCTTTACTATACCTTGTGCGAGAAATGCTTTAACAATGGTCGCATACCAACGGCGCGTATAGAATCCGCTTACAAACGCAAATTTGGTAAAATGGCCGCCTGATGCCCGCTTTTAAGCTCTCCCATGAGCCGTCGCTCTGCGCCATGAATCGCCTGCCGAGGCGTAGCTCGTCAGAGCGAAGACTGGTCCTCCTGAACCCATGACGTGTCGTTTTCAGCCATGAGCCGGCAAGCGTTCCTTTCTCAGAAAAATCATTGCATTTTGTAAAGCGCTAATCTATAAAACTATTTCCATATTCCAACATATGGTGCCGACGGGTCGCCATGAATTCAGCCTTTTAACGTCCAATGAATTTGCTTCTGCTTCGGCAGCAGCATCAATCTTTTGCAAATTCTCTTGTTTTCATTTTAGGTCTTAAATTATTCTGCGGTTAAAAATTACAGCGGAGAAGTTATGCAACCGATTGTATCTTCCGGAGTGCTTTCACCGTGGGAACCGGGCATTTTTAGTTTAGCAATCTATGTGATTCTTATTCTGGCATTCGTTGTATCCCAGCTGTTCATTGCCGTCTGGCTCGGGGAAAAGAAAAAAACTGTCGAAAAATTAAGACCTTATGAAAGTGGCATTATCCCCACCGGAACTGCCCGCCTGCGTTATCCCGTCCCCTTTTATCTGGTGGCCATCTTTTTTCTTATTTTTGACGTGGAAGGCGCTTTTATTTTTGCCTGGGCCATCGCCCATGGAGAGCTCGGCTGGACGGGCTGGATGCAAATTTCATTTTTTATCGTGTTGCTTTTGCTGGGCCTCATTTACATCTGGCGAAAGGGGGGACTTGATTGGGGGCCGATAACCCAAAAGGATTAAGCGATCGTTTGCTGGGCGGAACAGACGCCCTGATTAACTGGTCACGCAAATACAGTCTGTGGCCCATGTTCTTCGGGCTCTCGTGCTGTTTTGTCGAGGAAGCCACCGCCCTGACCGCCCGCTACGATATGGCCCGTTTCGGGGCGGAAGTCCTGCGTCCCTCCCCGCGGCAGGCCGATCTTTTGATTGTCTCCGGCACGGTCTTTAAAAAGATTGCGCCGGTTGTTCTACGGCTGTATGAACAGATGGCCGAGCCCAAATGGGTGATCTCCATGGGGTCCTGCTCCAACTGCGGGGGTATGTATGACGTTTATAGCGTGGTGCAGGGGATCGATCAAATTTTACCGGTGGACGTTTATATACCGGGTTGCCCGCCCCGGCCGGAGGCCGTTCTGCACGGGCTTGTGATGCTGCAAAAAAAAATAGAAACCGAAAGCCCCACCCGCTCTATTTTTCATGTCAAGGGCGGCAGCCAGGGAAGCGTCAAGCCCATTCTGGTGGACGGCCGGACCAAATCCCGCGACCCCCGGGGGCCCGGCATGGAAGGCACCGCCATACGCGGGACTTCGGTTGTGCCGCCAGAATTCCGGGATAGCCGCTCAGATCTCATGTGGACCCCGCCGCCACGGCAAATCGAACTCAATCAATCTGATCAGAACCTGGCCCGGGTCTTGAGCGCGCAATTCGGCGATGCCGTTGAGCCCGTGTCTGCGACATCAGACCTGCTCACGTTTCAGGTTGCCGAAAGCCGGCTCAAGGATGTGCTGCGTTATCTGAAGACCGAGGCAACGCCCAAATATCAGCGTCTGGATGATCTGACCGCCATTGACGAATCCGCCCGCCGGCAGCCGGAAAACTATCCGGACTACACGATGGTTTATCATCTGCTATCCTTTGATTCCGCCAGCCGGCTGCGGCTGAAAGTGCCTTTGCGGGGTCAGGATCCCGTCACCCGGAGCATCACCGATATCTGGCCTTCGGCCAACTGGTATGAGCGGGAAGTATTCGACCTGATGGGAGTTCGTTTCGAGGGTCATCCGAACCTGCGCCGGATTATCATGCCGCCCGACTGGCAGGGTCATCCTTTAAGAAAAAGCCATCCGGGCAGGGCAACCGAAATGGCGCCTTATACCCGCAAAGAAGCCGAAGAGCTGCAGCCTTTGGATGGCGGCGTTTATGCAAAAACGGGTGACGGTGAGCACCAGCTGATTCTAAATATCGGCCCCCATCACGTTGGCACCCACGGTTTGCTGCGCTACATCGCTTCTTTAAACGGTGAGGAAATCACCGGCCTGGACATGGATATCGGCTATCACCATCGGGGGGTGGAAAAAATCGGCGAACGCCAAACCTGGCACCAGTTTATTCCTTATCTGGCGCGGGTGGACTATCTGGCGGGTGCGGCCAATGATCTTCCCTATTTGCTGGCCGTGGAAGCCCTGGCAGACATAAAAGTTCCTGAAAAGGCCCAGGTTCTCCGGGTGCTGCTCAGCGAACTCTTTCGCCTGAGCAACCATCTGGTCTGGTTTGCCACCTATGCCCACGACGTCGGGGCCATGACACCTAATTTCTACACCTTTCGTGAACGGGAGATGATTCTCGATATTGTGGAGCTTATTACCGGCGGAAGATTGCATCCGTCCTGGTTTCGGATCGGAGGGGTGGCCGGGGATCTGCCCAACGGCTGGAAGCAGGCCGTCGATGAATTTGTCAAAATATTCCCGCAGCGCTTGCAGGAATACGAAAATTTGATCCGTAAAAACCCCATATTCAAGGCCCGCACCCGGGGGGTCGGCCGGATCTCTTTGCAGGATGCGATGGACTGGGGGGTGACCGGACCCAACCTGCGAAGTTGCGGGCTTGATTGGGACTTGCGCAAAAAAATGCCCTATTCGGGTTATGAAAATTTTGAGTTTGAAGTTCCCACTGCAACCGGTGGAGATTGTTATGCCCGCTATCTGGTGCGCGTCGAAGAAATGCGACAGAGTCTGCGCATCATCGACCAGGCGACCAACAACATGCCCTCCGGACGCTATGTGACCGATGATTACCGCTATGTGATCCCCAAACGCCAGGACATGCTTAAAGATATCGAAAGCCTGATCCATCACTTTATCAATGTGACCCGTGGACCCAGGATTCCCAGGGGCGAGGCCTATGCATCCTGTGAAATTCCCAGGGGAGAGCAGGGGTATTACGTGGTCAGCGACGGCCTGGGTTATGCCTATCGGGTGCGCATTCGCGGGCCGGGGTTTGCCAATGTACAGGTTATGCCGTTGATGGCCGTGGGGGAGAGTATTGCGGATTTAATCGCCATTATCGGTTCGGTTGATTATATTTTACCGGATATCGACCG
>CBDUUO010000375.1:0-3980 GCA_965370395.1 uncultured bacterium | reverse complement strand
ACCTGACACCATAGACATTGTGTTGTTTAAAGAACTCAACTGGACTTAAATATACGACACGACTTTTGTAATATATTTCTGGGACATGGTACTAACGCTGTATGTGCCCTTGAAAATTCAATTGCCATCATTATTATGCTTTTAGATCGGAATAATAGCTAAATTAGTTCGCTTCGCTATAAAATCGTTTTTCAGAGGGATTAAATTGCTTGATTTTAAGAGAAATACGACCCCATCTGCAACCCGGCTGTCGGATGCCGCGATCATCTTGCGGGGCCATGATTTGACCATCGCAGATGTTGTTCGGGTGGCGCGCTTTGGCGCGCACGTAAAATTGACCGATGATGAGAACATATTGCAGCGCGTTAAAGCTGCCCATGAATATATCATTAAGGCCGTGCAGGACGGCAAAGCGATTTATGGGGTTACCACCGGTTTTGGCGGTATGGCCAATACCCTTATTTCACCGGACGAAGCCGGCAGTTTGCAGGAAAATTTGATCTGGTTCATGAAATCCGAGGCCGGCAAGCGTTTGGCCCGTGAAGATGTTCGTGCAGCGATGGTCATACGCGCCAATACCCATTTGCTGGGGTTTTCCGGCTTGCGTCTCGAGCTCATCCGGCGCATGGAGATTTTCCTGAATGCCAATGTCACCCCGCATGTCCGGGAGTTCGGGTCTATCGGTGCCAGCGGCGATCTTACACCGCTGGCTTGCATAACCGGGGCGCTTATCGGACTGGATCCATGTTTTAAGGTGGATTTCGATGGGCACCAAACAGATGCACTCAGCGCCCTCAAACGTTTAGGTTTAGCCCCATTGAAACTGGATCCCAAAGAGGGATTGGCGATGATAAACGGCACTGCCGTCATGAGCGCCATCGCCACAAATTGCATATACGATGCCCAGCAATTATTGGCTTTGAGTATGGGCGCCCATGCGCTTGCCATACAGGGTCTAAACGGGTCCGATCAGTCTTTCCATCCCTTTATCCACGACCATAAACCCCATGCCGGGCAAAAGTGGTCGGCAGCACAGATGCTTAAGCTGCTGTCGGGTTCAAAGTTGATTCGTCACGAATTGGAGGGTCGCAGCGAACGTCCCAGCGGTGATCTGATTCAGGATCGCTATTCGCTGCGCTGTTTGCCTCAGTATATGGGGCCGATTGTGGATGGGCTCAATCAGATTGCAAAACAGGTAACGATTGAAATCAATTCCGCCACCGACAATCCGCTGATTGATCCGGTCAACAGCCAGGACTTTCACGGGGGCAATTTTCTAGGGCAGTACATCGGGGTGGCCATGGATCAGATGCGCTATTATATCGGCCTGATGGCCAAACATCTGGACGCCCAGATCGCCTTGCTTGCGGCCCCGGAATTTAGCAACGGATTGCCGCCGTCTTTAATCGGCAACCCGGAACGCAGGGTCAATATGGGGCTCAAGGGGTTGCAAATCAGCGGAAACTCGATCATGCCGATTCTCACCTTTCTGGGCAACTCGCTGGTGGATCGCTTTCCAACTCACGCGGAGCAGTTTAATCAGAACATTAACAGCCAGGGGCTCGGATCCGCCAATCTGGCGCGACAATCCATTGCCGCTTTTCAGGAATATATGGCGATCGCCCTTATGTTCGGTGTTCAGGCAGTGGACCTTCGAACCCGGCTGGTTGAGGGCCACTTCGACGCTCGTAAATGCCTCTCAGCCAATACCGTCCCCCTTTATGAAGCGGTACGCGAAGTGGTCGGGCGGTTACCGTCTGCCGATCGACCTTACATCCGCAATGACAACGAGCAGCCCCTGAGTGAACATATAAGGCTGATCGCCGCTGATATCTCTCAGGGCGGGCAGATACCGGATGCCGTCAAAGCGGGGCTAAAAAGCCTAGCTTCAATCGATTAAGATAGACCTCAGAATGAATCATATTGAACCCGCTGAAAGATTTTCCGACACTCCTGACGGCCGCATCCACTATTTGGACTGGGGGGGTTCCGGCGTTCAGGCTCATTTTCTGCATGGTAATGGATTTTGTGCCGGGACATATACACCGTTTATCAATTATCTGATTGATGATCTTCATATCCTTGCCAGCGATGTTCGTGGGCACGGCGGCTCCGACCCACTCTCTATCGAGCGCGTCCGCCATTGGGAAATTTTTGCTGAAGATTTAAAAACACTCATCGAACAAGAGATGTCACCATCGGTGATTGGCATGGGCCATTCTCTGGGAGCCGTGACAACCTATATTGCGGCGGCTAAATATCCGCATCTTTTTTCAGGCATTGTTTTGCTCGATCCGGTTATCTTACCGCGACGGCTGCTGTGGTTGATTGCGGCCATGAAGTTGCTGGGGTTACGGGGGAATATACCCCTGGCCAAGATGGCCAGACGGCGGCGGCGCATTTTTAAAGGAAAGCAGGAGGCCTTGAGGCTCTTTGCTGCCGACAGGGGGATTTTTAAGAACTGGTCCGAAGAATTTGTGCATGCCTATCTGGAATGCGGCCTGTTGGAAAAAGATTCTAAAACTGCCGTTTTAAAATGCGATCCGGAACTTGAGGCCCAGATCTTTGAATCCGTTCCGCTGGATGTCTGGAAATATGCTAAAAAAATCACCTGTCCCGTGCTGGTCATACGCGGGGAGCATTCGGACACCATTTCGGCAGATTCCGCCAGACGATTAGATTCCTTGATTGCCGATTATGAGCTGCAAACGATATCCAACGCCGGCCACTTCATTCCGATGGAAAAACCGAAGCCATGTGCCCGGCATATCCTGGATTTTGTTCGCCGCAAAATTGAAATTGTCAGCTGACCGCCAAAGCCTGAATCACCTTCATTTGATGAAATCCGGTTATTTTAATATTGACATATCAAGAGGTTTCCTGCAATTGTTCTGCCATGGATATGAAAAGGCACTATTACGAAGACGTTCAGCTTTTTACCTCGGGTGTGATAGTCTTCTGGTTTTTTACGTTTATCATTTTTCTGGCCCTGGTTCCTTTCCTTTTTAAAAATTACTATGTTTATGTGGCCAATTACATGGCCATTAATGTGATTGTGGTCATCGGCCTCAATCTTTTAGTGGGCTATACCGGACAGATATCCCTCGGGCACGCGGGATTTTTTGCAATCGGTGCTTACGGTACGATTGTTTTAATGAGCCAAGCCCATTTTCCATTCATCGTGGCGTTGCCCGCTGCAGCTCTGGTGGCAGCACTGTTCGGATTCTTGCTGGGGTTGCCGGCCTTGCGGCTTGAAGGGCCCTATCTGGTGATCGCCACCCTGGGTTTCGGACTGACCATTACCCAGGTCATCGGCCGAATCGAGTTTTTCGGCGGCCGGCAAGGGCTGCACGCCCCCGAGCTGACCATCGGTCCCTGGCATCTGGATACGGACATCGATTTCTACTACCTGCTGATAACCCTCACGGTGTTGTTGACCGTTGCCGCCCGCAATCTTATCAAAACCCGTGTGGGTAGGGCCTTTATTGCCATTCGCGATGCGGATATCGCGGCTGAAACCATGGGGGTTAATCTGGTCCTTTACAAAACCCTGGCATTTGCGGTGAGCGCTTTTTATGCCGGAATTGCCGGTGGGCTGTATGCATTTGTCCTGCGGTTTATCGAGCCGGAGATATTTACGCTTTTGATGTCGATTATGTTCCTGGCAATGGTGATTGTCGGCGGCCTGGGTTCCATTATGGGCTCTATTGCCGGTGCCTGCCTGCTCAGCTGGATGGATCTTCAACTGCGCAACATCCTGAGTATTCCGTATCTGGGTGAATGGCTGCAGGCTTTATCGAAAAGCTATTTTTCCATAACCGGTATTTCAAATATCCAATACATCGTGTTCGGCTCCATTCTGGTGTTGATCATGCTGTTCGAGCCCCTGGGGATCTTCGGGATCTGGATTCGGACCAAGAAATACTGGAAGACGTGGCCGTTTTAAAAAAGGTTTCAGGTGTCAGGTTTCGGGTGTCAGG
>CBDUUO010000374.1:0-3996 GCA_965370395.1 uncultured bacterium | reverse complement strand
CTAAAATTGAGGAATTCTGTCCATTTTATTAAAAAAGATGGAGCGCAGCGACGCCATAACCCTGGCCCAGACCTTGATTACAGATTTAATGGGTTACTCGAAATCCTGCACCGTTAACTGAAGTAATCACATGATAGTATTTTATAGCGCGAGGGCGGGCTTTAGTCACTTTAGTCATTTTAGTTCACTTCTCACTTTTTAAAAATTAGGCATTTTAGATCACTTTAGTTCACTTTAGGCACTTTTAAGGAGTTATTATGGGAGTCGCAAAATACATTAAAGACGAAAAAGATGCGATTAAAGAAGTCATCTACCAGTCGGGCATCAAGATAAAACCGGTTTACACCCCCAAAGATCTCGAAGAAGTCGGTTTTGAGTACGAAAATGATCTGGGGGACCCCGGGGAATATCCTTTCACCCGCAGCCTGCACCCCCAGGGCTACCGTTCACGGGCCTGGACCACACGGCAGTACACCGGTTTTGGTACGCCGCAGGAGACCAATGAACGCTTTAAGCTAATGATTTCACATGGACAAACCGGTTTGAATGTCGCTTTTGATCTGCCGACGCAGATGGGATACGACTCGGATGATCCCAAGGCTCTGGGCGAGATCGGTCGGGTAGGGATGGCCATCGATTCGCTGCGTGACTTTGAAATCGCCTTTGACGGCATACCGTTGGATCGCATCGGATCAGGGCTAACCATCAATGCGGTCGCCGCAATTATGCTGGCCATGTATCAGGTCACAGCGGAAAAATCCGGCTACCCGAAAGAAAAAATCAGTGCCACCCCCCAAAATGATATTCTTAAAGAAATGATTGGCCGCGGCGCCTGGATATTTCCGGTCGAGCACGCCGTACGTCTTGTGGGGGACAGCATCGAATATTCGGTCAGGGAGCTGCCGCGCTGCAATCCGGTCAGTATCTGCGGATATCATATCCGCGAATCAGGAGCCAACCCGGCTCAGGAAGTCGCCTGCGCCTTTGAAATCGCCAAAGCCTACATCGACAATGTCACGGCCAGGGGGATGGCTGTTGAAGATTTTGTCGGGCGGTTTTCTTTTAACCTGAATGTTTTTGGCAACCTGTGGGAGCAGATCGCCAAATTCCGGGCCGCCCGCAAGATGTGGGCAAAGATGCTGAAGGAAGAGTATGGCGTTCAGGAAAAGAAAAAGCTGTTTCTCAGGGGGCTTTTCGGCGGGGGCGGCAGCGGCCTGACCAAGGATCAGCCGGAAAACAATATCATGCGGGGAGCCTTTTATGCGCTGGGCGCTGCGCTCAGCGGTGCCCAAACCACCGCCCTGTGCTCCTTTGATGAAGCCTATACGATTCCGACGCCGAGAGCGGCGCTGTTATCTTTGCGGACCCTTGAAATCATTATGGACGAGGTCGGCCTGCGCGATACGGTTGATCCTCTGGCGGGTTCGTATTTCATTGAGACCCTGACCAAACAGATGGAAGAAAAAATCCTGGATGAAATGAAACAGATTCAGGAAGTCGGCGGGATGGTCCACGCGGTTGCCACCGGTTTTATCCAGCGAAAAGTTGCCCGGCAGGCGTACGAATATGAAAGCGGACTTCAAAAGGGCGAATATATTAAGGTCGGCGTCAACAAATATACGGAAGGCAGCGAAGCGCAAACCGATGTGGAACTTCACGAATACAATGAGCAATGGGTAGACAAACAGGTTGCCAGCCTCAAGGAGCTTCGCAGGACCCGCGATAACCGGGAAGTCACGCGTCTGCTCAAAGAATTGGAAAAGAGTGCGCGTGACGGGAAAAATGTGATGCCCCTTCTGGTCGACTGTTGCCGGGCCTTTGCAACCGTGGGGGAGATGGCCGGTGTGTTTCGAGATGTTTTTGGTGAATGGCAGGAACCGAGCATTTTCTAATTTTAGATTTTGGATTGCGGATTTCGGAATGCGGAATTTATTGAATTTATGATCTGATAAAATTTGGAGGCTTTGAGGTGTCGGTTGAAGAGAAGAAATCCGAAAGGAAAAAAGAAAAATCGTACAGCGATAATCCGCAATCCGCAATCCGCAATCCAAAATCGACCTACCGATTGGGTTGTGACATCGGCGGTACCTTTACAGACTTTGTGCTGGTCGATGATGAAACCGGCGAGTTTCAGATTAACAAATGTTTGACGACACCGGCGGACCCCTCCGACGCGGTGGAGGAGGGCATTCGCGGTCTGCTGGAACGGGTTCCGGGGTTTATGCCTAAAATTGATGAAATCATCCACGGCACGACCCTGGTGATAAACGCCATCATTGAACGAAAGGGCGCTAAAACAGCGCTGATCACCACCCGGGGGTTTCGGGATGTCCTGGAGCTCGGACGCGAGATCCGATATGACGCCTATGACATATTTGCCGAATATCCGGAGCCTCTCGTCCCGCGATCGCTCCGCAGAGAAGTAACCGAGCGGATTACTACCGACGGCCGTGTAATTTCGAAGTTAAATCCCGAAGAGGTTAACCAGGTGCTTGCCGGACTTTGTGATTCGGGGATCGAATCGCTGGCAGTATGCCTGATTAATTCCTATGAGAATCCAACCCACGAAATTCAGATCAAAGAGATTGTAAACAAAAATGCGCCTGATTTATCGTTGTCTACCTCTTACGAAGTATTACCCCAGATCCGCGAATACGAGCGAACCTGTACTACCGCCACCAACGCCTATGTCAAGCCGATTACGGCAAAATATCTGGCCAAACTTTCTGCAAGATTAGAATCCCTCGGCTTCCAGGGAAAGCTTTTCATCATGCTTTCCAGCGGCGGTATTACCTCCGTTGAAACCGCCCGCGAATATCCGGTTAGAATCATTGAATCCGGGCCGACAGCAGCAGTGATAGCGTCGCAGCATTACGGTAAAATGTTTCAAATTAAGGATATGTTCTGTTTCGATATGGGCGGTACAACCGCCAAATCCTGCCTGATCCAAAAAGGTCATGCCGGGCTGGTATCCACCTTTGAAGTCGGTCGCGTTCAGCGCTTCAGGAAAGGCAGCGGGCTCCCCATCCAGGTTCCGGTAGTGGATTTGATGGAAATCGGAGCCGGCGGCGGGAGTATTGCCCGCATGAGCAAAATGGGGCTTTTGCAGGTCGGCCCGGAAAGTGCCGGCGCCGATCCCGGACCGGCCTGTTACCAGCGCGGCGGCCAGGACCCAACCGTGACGGATGCCGATCTGGTGCTGGGATATCTGGATCCGAATTATTTTCTGGGCGGAACCATGCCGCTGGACAAAACCGCTTCGGAAAAAGCCATCGAAGAAAAAGTTGCCAAACCCCTTGAGACTCAGGTTAAGGAAGCCGCCTTCGGTATTCACGACCTGATTAACGAGACCATGGCGGCGGCAGCCAAAACCCATATCGCCGAAAAAGGCGGCAATCCGAATATCGTCACGATCTCTGCATTTGGGGGCGCCGGGCCGGTTCACGCTTACGGCCTGGCCAAAAAAATTGGTGCACCGCGCATTCTGGTCCCGCCCCTTGCCGGAGTCGGATCCGCTCTTGGATTTTTCACGGCACCGGTTGCTTTTGATTTGACCCGCAGCCACCGGGTCGCCCTGGATGATGCAGATTTTAAGCAGATCGAACAGCTATTTGAAGAGCTTGAGAAGGAAGGCGCTGCAATCCTGCAGGAAGCGGATAAAGATAAAAAAATAATATTTGAACGAACACTGATGATGCGATTTGTTGGGCAAGGCGCTGAAACCGATCTTACCATTGATGCCAAACCGTTTGATCAATGGAAAAAAGAGCAAATCAGAGAACGTTTCGATGCGGTTTATCAAAAGCTGTACGGTCGAACTTATCCTGAAACTCCGGTTGAATTTGTCACCTTTAAGGTGCGCGCAAGCCTGCCGGAGCGGCCTTTTCGTATTCCGCCATTGAAAAATACGGGAAAGTCAATTGAAGATTGCTTAAAAGGCGAACGGCAGGCGTTTTCTTTAATTAAAAAAGAGTACATTCCCTATAAGGTATTTGA
>CBDUUO010000373.1:0-3997 GCA_965370395.1 uncultured bacterium | reverse complement strand
CACGTCGAAACCGGAGCGTTTCACGTTATCAAAGTCTGTCATTTTTTAAAACTATTATCTGAATGTACCTGCTAAGGTAACGCGAAATTTTCGCAGATAATCTTCCGGATGGTAGGACAGTTTGGCTTTGCGAAGCCCTTCGTCATTTAAATCCTGCTCCCGGTTGACAAAGGTGTAATCAGCGGCGGAGTTTGCCAGAAACTTCTGATTGATGGCCTGGTAAATACCTTTGTACTGGGTATCCCCCTTTTCAAAATGAATGAGCAACATGTCACGGGTTAGTGCTTCAGCAACGGTATAGGCCACCATTGAACCGTCAACCATCAGGGCGCCGCCAAACAGACCCGCCAGCTGTTTCCATTCTTTTAGGATTCTAAAAATAGCGCGATTTTCAGAAGAGAGGATATCGGACGATTCGCAGTCTCGCCACGTACACCAGTCTGTCTGCATGGCCATCGCCTGTTCCACCATATCGGCCCCGAACGGCAGGTAGCTGAAATCGTATTTGCGGTTGAATTGATTGAGCAGGTTCTTTTTTTTATGATAGCGCTTGCCCTTCAGCTCGATCAAGTCCGTCACCCGGTAAAGATAATCCCAGCTGCCTCTTTCTTCTTCAATACGGGTCTCTTGCGGTAATCTTTCGCGCCATAGATTTGTGAGCATTTCCGGAACCCGGGTAAAAACAGATCGGGCGTTTGGGTTCAATCTCAAACGGCTTTGCCAGTCGACCGTATCCCACAAACCGACAGGTGCCCACAGGAATTCTTCGGGCAGGTTTTGACGGATCCAGATCAAATCGCCATCCCAGGCCCAGCGAAGCTCATATTCTTCGGCCCAGGCCCACAGGTTTAAAAAGCTGTAATCAGAGGCAATCTGGGGACATCGGAAAAGAATTTCCAGATAGTCTTCCTGTCTGTCGAAACTGATGGGTTCGAAGCTCAGGGTCATAAAGTTGTTCTATTCGGGTTTCGGTTTCGCATTTTAGTTTATCTTTCAGATACCAGTGTTCAGGTTCAGAGGTTCAAGGGTTCAAAAAAAGGCTAATAGGCTATGAGCTCTTGATTGCCTCCGAGCCTTCCAGCATTTGCGCTCTTTCACTATGAGCTTAAAAACGTATTAATAGGACACAGATCTGCACAGATTTTCACAGATAGTTCTTTAAATTATAAAATTTCTCATGTGTGTACCCTTAAAATCTGTGTAATCTGAGTAATCTGCGGACCTCTTTGAGCTTTGAGCTATCAGCTATTTACCTGAACCCCTGAACCTCTGAACCCTGAACCTTTGAACCTTTGAACCTCAGCCATTGAATTCCTTTTCAATGACGTGGGCGAACTCCTTTCCGGCTGTGTATGCTTCTTCGAGATATTCGGGGTGTTTTAAAACATCATCCTGAAAATCGAGCTGGCGGTATAAGAGGGCTTTCCAGAGCTCCATATCCAGAACATCGAAGAAATATCTTACACTCAAAAGCATTCCATCAAAAAGCTTTTTGCCTTTGGTCGCACCGACAGATATAAACAGCCCTCTGCGATTGTTTGTCTTTTGGCCCTGGGGAGTTTTTTCCACCCAATATTTTTTAACCCACAGAGATTGAAACCGATCCATCAGGATTTTGGTGTGGGAACTGACCGAATAAAAAAAGACCGGTGAGGCCAGAATCAGCCCCTGAGCGTGCAGTATTTTATCGCGAACCATCTGGAAATCATCTTTGATGGCACACTCCCCGGCCTGCATGCACCCGTAAATTTCAAGACAGGGCGATATTTTAAGATCGCGCAGCACAATTTCTTCAACATCAGCACCGCAATCCCTTGCCCCTTCGATGGCTTTTTTTAACAGCGCGGCCGTGTTGCCCTTGCGCCGGGGGCTACCGTAGATGGCCACTATCTTTGAATGTTTCAATACACTCGCTCGTTTTAACAGATGATAAGTATAATAAGTGACTAGAGTGACTAAAGTGAGCTAAAGTGACTAAAGTTAAGGAATTCTGTCATTTTTATAAAAGATGGAGCGTAGCGACACCAAAACCCTGGCCCAGACCTTGATTACAGATTTAATGGGTTACTCGAAATCCTGCACCGTTAACTGAAGTAATCACATAATAGTATTTTATAGCGCGAGGGCGGGCTTTAGTCACTTCAAACTTTAGTTCACTTTAGTCACTTTAGACACTTTAATATTCCAAAACCAGGCCGATGGGGCAATGATCGGAACCGAAAATGCCGTTGTCAATGAATGCCTCTTTGATCCAGCCTTTTTTAATAATATCCCGGGTCACGAAAAAGTAATCGATGCGCCACCCGATATTCCGATCCCTGGCTTTAAACCGATAGGTCCACCACGAATATTTTACGGTATCCGGAAAAAAATGTCTGAACGTGTCCATGTACCCGTTCTGGACAATCCGATCCAGCCAGTCCCGCTCGATTCTTAAGAAACCGGATGTGTTTTCATTGGCTTTCGGGTTTTTCAGATCGATCTCGTTGTGGGCCGTATTATAATCACCGGTAATGATAAGACTGCGACCCTGTTTTTTATAAGAATCGATATATTCGAAAAATTTTTCGTAAAAATCAAGCTTATACTGAAGCCTTTCATCGCTCATCTGACCATTCGGGAAATAGACGTTAAAAAAGATAAAATCATCAACATCCAGTTCGATAATGCGCCCTTCCTGATCAAACCTGGAAATACCGAGCGCGGTGTTAAGGCGTGCGGGTTTGATGCGCGAATAGGTGCCGACGCCGCTGTAACCTTTTTTTATCGTGGCGTGAGACCAGCAGGACTCATAACCTTCGATATTCTTCATTTCGTCGGTCAGCTGATTTTCCTGAATCTTGGTCTCCTGAATCGAGAAAATGTCTGCATCCATCTGATGAAACAATGCAAAAAAATCCTTTTTAATGACGGCCCGCAGACCGTTTACATTCCAGGAGATCAATTTGATCTTTTTTTTCTTTTTGGGCATACTTCAATCCGTTCTCAATTTTGCTTGGTCTTTTTGTTTCTTTAAATTTAACAAACGATACCTTCATTTCAGAAGACAGAAAACAGAGAACGAAAGACAGAAAAAATACGAAATATCAGATCATCACCTCTGTTATCTGTTCTTTGACCTCTGTCCTCTGATATTAATCCCCCAGCAAGCCTCTGATCTTCACAAGAATTTCGCTTTCCGCCGATCCTTCCAAGACCTCTTTGAGTGAGCGCAGGCATTCCCGGATGATCGCGGTTTTGGGTCGTGAGGAACCCAGCTGGGCATCAATGGTTTTTAAATCCGCCATCAGTTCCGAAAGACCGGCAAAATCCAGACCCAGGTTACCGGCCTGGCTTTTAAGCTCTCCGGCAGCCTGTTCGACCCCCTGGCAGCTAATGGGATCCATCACGGGTTGATCGCTAAGCTTGCCCGGCGAACCGCCTGTCAGAGACCCACCGCCCATCAGACGTTTAACTTCATTGGCACCGTCGGTACTGATACCAATCCCGCCGGACAGCGTTCGAATTTCCACCAGCTGCAATCCAATAAGGGTTTCAGCCACCCGGGAACTAGTATCGCGGTCCAAGGTTAAACCCTGGCCGACGTCATACATGGAAACCTGCGCGGATGGATCCCCGCTGGTCTGCTCAAACAGTTGAATCAAAAACTGTTGGCCGCTTTCATCGAGTTCGTTGATAGTCATAATAATCCCTTCATTCTGATCACTGCATCAAATCAATTTATTTGAAACTCTCTCAGAAATAGCAAATCACATTTTGGGGTTGGCCGGTTGAGTCCGTTGAGCCCGTTTGCCGGTTATACCGCTTTCCATAATAATGTTCCGAATTACGGAATTGGGGCATAAGCGAGTGTACGGTTGTAGAAAAAAACGTTTGAAGAACGTAACGTTTTTTTGACAACCACTATAAGTATCGAAAAAGATAATCTGGTTATCCAGAAAAAACAAGTGGTATTGAATGTGGGAGCGGCTTGCAGCCGCGACAGTTGAATTCGCGG
>CBDUUO010000372.1:0-4010 GCA_965370395.1 uncultured bacterium | reverse complement strand
GCAAATACTTTTTTCAGTAGCCATTTTTCCTCCTTTTCCGTTAGAATGATTATATGATATGGGTTTGATAAAATTGTGTTTTACGAACTGAAGGTCATTATGAACGCCGTATCGATTGCTTTATTAATAGTAAGTTTAATTCTGCCTGCCGGCGCTTACGGCTTACCTGAAACGGTTGCCGACAACCAAAGCCCCCGTGTTGAATCCAGCAGGCCGGTGCCGGCCCTGGAATATTCGGATGAACGGTCAGTTAAAAAAGAGGCGGAGAATCCTTCTATCCGCTGGTATGAAAGAAAAAACAATACACAATTAAACGGTGTGGCCCTGATTATTCATGGACTAAATAGCCGTCCGGACAAAATGGAGCCCATTATCGCCAAGATGAATGACTTCGGAATTGATTGTTTAAACCTGTCTTTGCGCGGTCACGGCGAAAACTATACGCATCTCGACAATAAGACAGACGCCGATGCGCGCATGGAAGCTTTCAAATCGGTTACCTACCAATTGTGGAAAACCGAGGCCTATCACGCCTATCACCTCGTTAAAAGAAAAGGCAATCTGCATGGAACCCCCTTGTTTTTTGTCGGCTTTTCGATGGGCGGCTTGCTCGGTGTCGATCTGTTATCATCAAATCCAAATGTTAAGCTTGACAAAATGGTGCTGTTTGCCCCGGCCCTTAAAATGCACAAACGAAATCGCCTTTTAAAAATATTGTCGCCTTTTCCGAAAATAGTTGTCCCGAGCATCGCTCATAGGTCCTACCTGACAAATGAGGGGACATCAATTGCCGCTTACAATGCCCTGTTTGATATGTATGCGCATTTAGAAAACAATCCGGATCCGAAAATAAATATACCCACTGTTGTCTTTATCGATGAGCAGGATGAGCTCATTTCCTTTTCCGGTTTACAAAACATGGTCCGGGATCAAAACCTTGATCAATGGAAAATACATCCGGTCAAAAAAGACAAAACAGCAACTGAGGTTAAAATGCATCACCTCATTATTGACGAGGCATCCGTCGGAAACAAAATGTGGCAGGAGATTGTGGATGTAACCATGACGCATCTTTTAGGCGGACAGCCCCCTGGTACTTTCGATGAGTAAGTGGATAAAGAGGTCTAATTTTACTTTTTACGGAATACCGGGCAAACTGAACAAGGCGCTCAACGGACTCAACTCGAATTATTCATTCATGACCCCAGGCTGCCACAGGTAATAAAAGCCGGCCTGAAAAGATGTCAGGGAGGCGGGAAGATCCAATGATACAATCGACAGCCCCCGGCCTTCATAATGAGAGGTAGAGGTGTTGTAAAGGTTATCGTCCGGGTACTCGGTGCGGCGATAAACGACCACTTTTGCATTTTCCGGCAGTTCTGCCAGCTTCTTGGCCAGGCTGACCGCTTCAGCGATATATCCGACACGGTCAATCATACCCAGCTTTAAGGCATCATCGGCTAAAAAAATACGGGCAGATGAGATTTCCTTCAAGCTCTCCGGGTCGATCTTGCGGTGCTCAGCAATACGATCCAAAAATCGTTTGCCGAGCTGATCGATCAGGTCTTTGATAATTTGTCTTTCTTCGGCGGTCGCCTGCCGGAAGGGAGACCCCATGTCCTTGTTCTTGCCCGTTTTGCTCACTTCAACGCCAATACCGATTTTATCCATCAGCCCGGTCACATCCGGGCGCAGAAACAAAACGCCCACCGAACCGGTTACCGATGTGGGGTGGGCTAAAATATAATCGGCGGGCAGCGAGATATAATATCCGCCGGAAGCGGCGACGCCCATCATGGCAACCACCACTTTTGCTTTCGTTTTTTGCTTAAAGGCCACAATTTCATTATAGAGGATATCACTGGCCGTGACGGAACCGCCGGGTGAATTGATTTTCAGGATAATGGCTTTAACTTCCGGGTCCTTCTCCGCCTTGCGGAGTTGAGATACAACTTCCTGAACCATACTCGGTCGCGTGATAATAAACTGCCTTTTGGGAGCATCGGAAATCGTCCCTCTGATCGGAATAACCAGCACCTTGCCCTTTTCTTCCCCCGCAAGCGTATACTCCCGCAATGGATCCGCCGCACTTGGAAAAAGCCTTATCTTGGGCGCTTGACAGCCGATTAAAAAAAGTACAACCACTACCGCAACGATGGCTATGGGCTTCTGCATGTTACGTTCCTTTATATCCGCAGATTTCGCAGATTTACGCAGATTATTTTTCAGTACCATAAATACCTCTTAATCTTTTTAATCTGTGGATAATTCAATTTTCTGTTTTTGACCCACCAAATATAGGGAACCAAAGGATGGGTGTCAAGAAACCGCAAGGCAGAATAAATCCGCCGACTCGGATACTTTGTGCTTGACATGCGGGCCCGGCCCCATAATAACGCATATGCCGCAACTAAATTAAAGAACGGAATGATGTCTCGTCGCTGGATCATATTTATACTCGCAACCTCGCACTTTTTCCTGTCCCAATTCTATCGGACTTCAAGCGCCGTGATTGCTCCGGAGTTAATCCGGGATCTATCCCTTGACACAGAGGGGTTGGGCTTATTGTCTGCCTCATTTTTTTATGGATTTGCGTTAACCCAAATTCCGATCAGTGTGCTTTTGGATAAAGTGGGCCCCAGATGGATGATGACGGTGCTTTCCCTGCTGGGTATCCTGGGTGCTGTTATTTTTTCCATGGCCGACTCTTTAGGCATCGGTTTGGTCGGCCGCGTCCTGCTGGGAATCGGTATGGCCTGCAATTTGATGGGGACCTTTAAACTTCTAATCGGCTGGTTCGAGCCCCTCATTTTCGCCACCCTTACCGGTCTTGTCATTTCTATCGGTACCCTTGGGAATATCGTGGCGACGACCCCGCTGGTGATGCTGGTGGAACAAATCGGTTGGCGGCAAAGCTTTCAGCTGATTGCCGCCATCAATCTCATTTTAACCCTTACACTTTATATTGTTGTTCGTGACAGACCATCACGCTCGTCCCGCAACTCCTCAAACATGGAGCCATCGATCAGTTTTAGGCAGGCCTTTTCTAATCTGGCTATATTCCTGCAAGATAGAGATTACTGGTTCATCTCCTTGGCGACTTTTGTCCGCTACGGCACATTTGCAGCCTTTCAGGCGCTATGGGCCGGTCCGTTTCTGATGGAAGTGATGGGTTATTCAGCGATCAGTACGGGAAATCTGATATTGCTGATGAACGTGGGACTGATCATCGGAAGCCCGCTGTGGGGCGCGCTATCGGACAGGGTTTTCAAAACACGAAGGCGGCTCATCGTTTTTTGTCTGCTTTGCCTTGCGCTGATATACTTGATTCTGGTGTCAATTTCTCCGGGAACTCGCCCTGTTGTTATGATGCCTATTTTTTTCGCTTTCGGGCTGATTACATCCGGCGGCTTGCTGATGTATCCGCATATTAAAGATCTGATGCCGACTGAAATGGCGGGGGCCGCCATGACCGGTGTGAATTTTTTTAACATGATGGGTCCGGCGGTTTTTCTTCAGGGCCTGGGGATTCTGATGCAAGCCTTATATCCGGAGACTTCCCGGGGACCGGCTGCCTTCGATGCGGCGTTTTGGGTGTGTACGGTGTCGTTGCTGGCTGCAGCGGTGCTGTATTCTTTAACCCAAGAAAAACCTTCAATATCATTTTAATCCCAGGGGTTAAACAGCCTGACACCACTGGGTTTCATATCAGCGGTGTTTCTGGTAACAACTGTCAAGTCATGGACAATCCCAATTGAAGCGATGAGGCTGTCGACAACCGGCATTTTATTGCCTGCCAATTCAGATGATACCTGTATGTCTCCCCATTTTTTAGCAACGGTAATATCGATTCCGAGTATTCTTCTGTCAAATCTTAGGACCAATTCCACATCAAGCCATGTTTGCAGTTCATTTTTTTTTCGTGATTCGGATAAAAATTCAACCCCGGTTAAATTCGCTTCGCTCCATATCTTCGATATATTTAACAGGGCGGGCATGCCGGAAAACGA
>CBDUUO010000371.1:0-4013 GCA_965370395.1 uncultured bacterium | reverse complement strand
GGATATCAGCGACTTAAAATCTGCGCAGAAAGAACGGGAACAATTAAAAACTCAGCTGATACAGGCCCAGAAGATGGAGGCCATTGGAACATTAGCCGGTGGCATTGCCCATGATTTCAACAACATTCTGGGTGCGATTATCGGGTACGCTGAGATGGCGCTTTATGATACTCAAAAAGATTCAATGGAGCATTATAACATAGACCAGGTGCTCAGAGCGGGTCATCGGGCCAAGGATTTGGTAAAACAGATTCTGGCCTTTAGCCGCAAAAGCGAACAGGATAAAAAGATCGTTTCATTAACACTCATCATTGCAGAAGCATTAAAACTGCTGCGCGCTTCATTGCCGACCACCATTGAGATAAAACAAAATATCGAACCCAACCTGGATGCTATTTTTGCTGATCCAACCCAAATGCATCAGGTCATGATGAATCTTTGCACGAATTCGGCCCATGCCATGAGGGATACGGGCGGTATTTTGAATGTCGAATTGCACAATGTGGATCTGCACGTCAAAAAGGCCGCTCAATATCCTGAACTCAATCCCGGCCCTTATGTAAAGCTCAGCATAAGCGATACGGGCCATGGTATGGATTCCGCCACCATGGATCGCATATTTGATCCCTATTTCACCACCAAAGAACAAGACAAGGGCACCGGCATGGGACTGGCAGTCGTCCATGGTATCATTAAGGGGCACGGCGGCGGCATCCAGGTTCAAAGTACACCTGGTAAAGGGACCCGTTTTGATATTCTTTTCCCAATTATGGAAAAACAAATGGAATCGAAAACCGCCGAGTTAAAAGCACTTCCAACCGGCAATGAGCACATTCTGTTCATCGATGATGAGGAAGTCCTCATTGACCTGGCTAAAAGCATGTTGCAAAAACTCGGCTATCGGGTGGAAACGCGAACCGGCCCGGTTGAAGCCCTCGAGATCTTTGGGGCAGCGCCGGACAAATTTGACCTGGTGATCTCCGATATGACGATGCCCGGCATGACCGGTGACACTCTGGCATCGGAATTGATGAAAATCCGCTCTGATATCCCTGTCATTATCTGCACCGGCTACAGCGAAAAAATAGATGAACAGCGGGCCAAGGATTTGGGGATTAAAGGGCTGATGATGAAGCCATTTACCATTCGAAGACTTTCAAAAACCGTTAGAGATGTTCTGGATGGAAAAGGTTGATTTGAACATCTGCTTTCATCCGTCACCCTGAGGCGGGTAAGGAAATCGTTATGGTACAGCCGCCTCCCGGGTTGTTCTCTGCCGTGACGTCCCCTCCGATTAATTTGATAAATTTTTTAACCAGGGCCAGACCGATGCCGGTACCCCGGGTTTTTCGGGCCAGGGCGTTGTCCACCCGGTAAAAATCATCAAACACCTTTTTAAGCGCATGACGCGGAATCCCGGGACCGTGATCGGAAACCGCAATCTTTACGCGGTTTGGATCCTGATCGATTCGAATCGTGATCTTTTTTTTGACCGCTGATTGGCAAAATTTAATGCTGTTTTCAATCAGATTGATCAGCACCTGAATCATGGCCTCACGATCATATTTAAACGGCCGAATGTCCTCCTGAACAATTTTCAGGGTGAAGCCTTCCTGCCGCAGCTTGGCCTGCATGACAGTTTGAACTTCTGCGACCACCTCTTCAAATGTTCCCTCTGTCAGATTAAGAGATCGCTGTTTTTTCTCCAGTTTGGCCAGATCCAGAACATTGTTAATCAGACGGGACAGACGGGAACCCTCGGAATTGATGATCTGGAAATATTCCTGTTCCCGTTCGGTGTCTTTCGCAATTCCCTGCTCGAGCATTTCGATGTACATCCGTATATTGGTTAACGGTGTCTTTAGTTCGTGCGTAACCGATGAGACGAATTGGGAGCGGCGCTCGGAAAGATCCACGATGGCCCGTGCGCTTTTATAGATCGCAAACAATCCGATTAAAAAAATGGCCGTCAGCACGACCATCATGATCATCAGCGTGTTGCGACCGGTGGAGCGCGGAATCTCGTCGCAGCTCAATGTGGCATTTAAAAATGCAAATGGCGACGGGAACGCCCGGTTCAGGATAAATTTGGGGTTATGCGTCGATATACCGGCTTGCACCAGGCCAATTTCCCGGCCTTGATCCATAACCTGCAGGCGCAGATTGGCATAGTCTGCCATGGGCTGGGCAATAAAGTAATTTTGCGCCAGATGATTTAAAAACGCGCGCACCTTCAAGATGAAGCCTTGCCGGTAGATTTTCTGATTGATCATGATGCGGCGAAAGATAAATATTTGATCGGCGCTGATAAGGACCGATTGCAGCGGGGCAACTTCCACCTGAAAACTTTCTTCATCCCGGGCTTCGGCCGCAGCCTCGCGCGGTACATCGGCTTCGGCTTCGGTCGGGTGGGGCTCAAGGCGTCTGTATATTTTGGCGGCACGATCTTTGTCGCTATCCATCAGCGAATCTTCTGCAGCCGGCGCGCGACCGGGACCGCTTCTGGATAATGCCGCGGCAGCCGGCGCCGGGCTCCCGGCGGTTTGGCCTACTTCCTGGCGGGCCACATTTTTGGCCTGGACCACAGTGACTTTTTCAAAGCGCTTTTCTTTTTGACCGAGACGGGCCTTGGGTTTCTGGAAGCGGGTTAAATCCAGATACTTTTCAGCAAATCGGCTTTGTTGCCTCTGCTCGGCTTTAGCCATCTTTTGGGCCGGCGGAACGGTTATTTTATCTGTGACGGTGGTGCGTTCACGGTTAAAAATGCGATTGGCACGCTCCAGCCGGGCCACGGCATCTTTGCGATCCGCGGCAACGGATTTCCCGGCCTGGGCCAGAGGGGTTTGAAACGATCCGTCCGGGTTATTCTGAAAATAGCCGAGGATATAATTCTGCGCCGGCAGGCTGGAAAGCGGTGAACGGTTTTCTTTATAACGCCCAGAAGGACTCATGTAGAAATTGTATTCATCAATGGCGCGGCCCTCCTCCTGCTGAACGAGCGTCTCCAGCGCCTGTTCCATCTCGTCAAACAGGGTATTCGCAAAATAACTCAATGTGGCCGCTTCTTCCTGCTCCAGGCCGCGATAGGTGCGCAGCACAAAATACCCGAGCGGAACCGACAGGGTCACACAAAATATGAGAATTAATATTTGTAATCGTTTCATTTTTCAGGTTCCAGCCGGTAGCCTTCCCCCCTGATGGTGGTTATAAAAGGCGCATCGCCCATCAAGCGGGCGATCTTTTTGCGCAGCTTTAACATATGAATGTCCACGGTACGGGTTTCGATATCGGCGTCGGCATATTGCCACACCTCGGTGAGCAGTTCTTTTTTAGAGACGATCCGGTCCCGGTAGCGATGCAAATAAGCGATGATATCCATTTCTTTGCGGGTCAGCTCCGAGAGTTGATTTTGATATTCAGCGATCAGGTTTTTCCCGTCAAAAAAAATATCGCGAAAACGAATTTCCACGTCACCGGGATTTCTCCCGGTACGCCGTAAAACCGCCTCTACCCGCACCATAACTTCTCTGAGAGAAAACGGTTTGCTGATATAGTCATCGGCGCCGGCGTTAAAGCCGGTGACGATATCATCCTCGGAGCCTTTGGCGGTAATGATGATAATGCCCTGGTCCGGTTTTTTTTTACGAATTTCTTTGCAGATAGAAAACCCGTCGAGCGTCGGCAGCATGACGTCCAGCAGGATCAAATCAAACGGCTCGTTCAGACCCGCGTCAAGCCCCTGCCCGCCGTCTTCTGCGCCTTTGACTTCATAGCCATTGTAAACCAGCACATCGGCAAGCCCGCGCAACAGCGCCGGGTCATCCTCAACGACAAGAATGCGTGCTTTCGGTGTTTTCATTTCGTCTTTACCCTTTGCCGCAAAGTTGGCATCTCGACAATACCCTTGGCTCTCAATGATAGTATATCAGATCCATTCATTCTCAAAGTAAAAGTTATGTAAAATCTTGCCCCGTTTTTTTTACACTTCTTTGAATTGTGTTTTGGCTCCCCTG
>CBDUUO010000370.1:0-4029 GCA_965370395.1 uncultured bacterium | reverse complement strand
TATTTCTGCAGTTATCTAACCTCTGAACCTTTGAACGTTGAACCCTGGAACCAGGTGTTGTTTAAAGAACTCAACTGGACTTAAATATACTGTACGACTTTTGTAATATATTTGTGGGACACAACCCTATGTTGAACTTAGTCTTGACAGTCACCGGTAAAATGAGATACCCAAAACAGTTTAAATCAATGATTTGCACCGATTTGTTGGCAACTTGAATCGATTTTTAATTTGCGGTACGCTGATTGATTAAAACTTTACCCCTGTTTTTCATTTTGTTTACGATCAATTAGGGTATAACGGCGTACCTGTAACGGGATTGATTATGGAAAAAACCAGCGAGCTAATTCAAAAGCGAAAAGATAAATTTGATGAGTTAAAACTAAATAATCTGCAACTCTTCCCGAACGACTTCAAGGTGTCCCACACCATAAATGAAATACACGGGATAATTGGAAAAACGCCGGAAACGGTAAAAGAGGATGAGCCCATTTTTAATGTTGCCGGCCGGATGATGGCCATCAACCGTTTTGGGAAAACGGCGTTTATTCGCTTCAGGGATCGGAGCGGACAGCTCCAGGCATATATTCGCAAGGACCGGATTGACGATGAGGCATACCGTCTTTTCAAACAAATGGATGTGGGAGATTTTGTCGGCCTTAGCGGAGGGATGTTTAAAACCAAAACCGGCGAATGGACCCTGTTGGTCTGTGAACTGAAACTGCTCTGTAAGACCATCCGGCCGCTGCCGGAAAAGTTTCACGGCCTAAAAGATCCGGAAAAACGGTATCGCCAGCGGTATCTGGACCTGATGATGAACGCTGATGTGCGGGATCTCTTTGTCAAGCGCAGCCGCATTATCCAGGAGGTCAGGAACTTTTTTCTTGAGCGGGATTTCCTTGAGGTTGAAACACCCATGATGCAACCCATTCCAGGCGGCGCCGAAGCCGAGCCGTTTAAAACCCATCACAACGCTCTGGGAATGGATCTTTATTTGCGCATTGCTCCCGAACTCTATTTGAAACGCCTGGTGGTCGGCGGATTTGAAAGGGTTTTCGAAATCAACCGCAACTTTAGAAACGAAGGCATCTCAACCCAGCATAATCCAGAATTTACCATGCTGGAATTCTATCAGGCCTATGCCACCTTTACCGATCTCATGGAATTGACCGAACAGCTGTTTTCAACCGTGGCTCAAACGGTAACCGGATCGACCGCCTTGTCTTATCAGGACAGCCCAATTGAATTGGCCGGATCCTGGCGTCGCATAACCCTTCAAAAAGCGCTGGTGGATATCGGCGGCATTGATTCTGCTCTGTTAAATGACAAAGGCGCTCTACTTGATTTTGCCGCTCAAAATGGAATCAAAATTACAAAGACCGGTCGCCTGGGCAAGGTGATCACCAAGTTGTTTGACGCTTTGGTTGAACCCAAATTGATTCAACCCACTTTCATTACCGGCTACCCGGCAGAAGTTTCACCGCTGTCCCGTCGCAGCGATCAGGAACCGGATATAACCGAACGCTTTGAGCTTTTTATTGCCGGCCGCGAGATTGCCAACGGTTTTTCCGAGCTCAATGACCCCGTTGACCAGAAAGCGCGATTCACCCAGCAGGTTGAAAGCCGTAAGGCCGGCGATCAAAAGGCGCATTTGATGGATGAAGACTATATCGAAGCATTGGAGTATGGCATGCCGCCCACGGCCGGCGAGGGCATCGGCATCGATCGACTGGTGATGCTGCTCACCGATGCGGTTTCCATTCGCGAGGTCATCCTTTTCCCGCACATGAAACCCAGAGACCCAACAGGCGCAACCTGATGGATGGAGGAAGACGTTATCCCTAAAACTTGTTTATCTGTATTGAATTTAGTGCCATTGCGATGTAAACTTTTAATTTTTCTAACGGCTCTTATGTAGAAAAACAAAGTTTTACAGCAGAATGTCTTGCAGCCAACAGCCAATAACAAATACCTTATACCCAATACCTTTATAGATGTCTTTTGAATTTTATATCGGCCGCCGCTATCTGAGAGCGAAGCAAAAACAGGCTTTTGTTTCGCTGATTACCCTTCTTTCCATTGCCGGCGTAATGGTCGGGGTGATGGCGTTGATCGTTGTCATCGCCGTTATGAACGGCTTTGATGCCGACCTTAAAGCCAGGATTCTGGGTGGACAATCCCAGATTATGCTGATGCGTCATGGGGGCGGTTTTAAAAATTATCGTTTGGTGATGACAGCGGTGGAAAAAACAAAGGGCGTTGAAGCGGCAACCCCCTTTATTGTTACCCAGGGGATGCTGCGTTCCAGATCCGGGGCCGTAGGCGCGGTTATCCGGGGTATCGACCCTTCGACCGCGGGCCGGGTCATGAAAACCCTTGAACAGCTGTCATTGCCGGATCCATCTGCGGAAAAAACTGCCGGGCAATCTTCACCCCAGGCACCCGGTATTGTGCTCGGCAAAGAATTGGCCCGCAACCTGGGGGTTATTGAGGGCGACCTGATTTATCTGATGTCGCCCCATGGCATGCTGTCGCCGATCGGACACCTGCCGGCAATGAAACAGCATAAAGTCACCGGTTTTTTTCAATCCGGTATGTATGAATATGATCAAACCTTCGCATTTATTCACATTAAAGACGCTCAGAAGATGCTGCGTATGGGTAATTCGGTGAGCGGGATTGATATTCGGGTCACTGATATTTACAAGGCCCGGGATATTGCGGATCAAATTATTTTTAAACTAGGCTTTCCGTATTGGGCACGGGACTGGATGCAGATGAATCAAAATCTGTTTCGGGCTTTGAAGATGGAAAGATGGGTGATGGCCATTATTTTAATTCTCATCGTTTTGGTTGCAGCCTTTAATATCGCCAGCAGTCTGATCATGCTGGTTATGGGTAAAACGCGAGACATTGCCATCCTAAAGGCCATGGGTGCCACCAATAAAAGCATTCGAAAAATCTTTGTTTTTAACGGAATGGTCATTGGTGCCATCGGTACCGTTTTGGGATTATGTCTGGGTCTTTTACTCTGCACCCTGCTCAAGCACTACAATATTTATGAGCTGACCGGTGATATCTATTACTTTACGACAACGCTTCCGGTAAAAATCGAAATCCTATGGGTCCTTGGAATCGTAGCGGCCGCAATGGTGATTTGCTTTCTGGCAACACTTTATCCGGCGAGACAAGCAGCCAAACTGGAGCCGGTTGAGGCAATTCGCTATGGATAACTCCGAATCTTTCCCAAAAGCAGGGCATCCCGATCAAAAAGATCCCGCGACACCGCAGACCGACAGATGGATCAGAGTCCGGGATTTGGCCAAAAGTTTTCAAAACGGGGGTGTCAGCATTGATGTTTTGAAAGGCGTCAATCTAGATTTGGAAATCGGGGAGACGGTGGCAATTGTCGGTGCTTCCGGAATCGGCAAGTCAACGTTGCTTCACATTCTCGGCACCCTTGATCGGCCGGACAGCGGAACCCTTGAGTTTCAGGGCGAAGATGTCTTCCTTTATGGTGATGTCAAACTGGCACAATTTCGCAACACGACCATCGGGTTTGTTTTTCAGTTCCATCACCTGCTGCCTGAGTTTAGCGCCCTGGAAAATGCAATGATGCCGGCTTTGATTAACGGTTTTGACAAACCGGATGCAAGCATAGCGGCTGAAGAAATACTGGTTCGGGTCGGATTGCAGGACCGGTTACACTTCCGGGTCGGCAAACTCTCCGGGGGTGAGCAGCAACGGGTGGCTTTGGCCCGGGCGCTGGTTCTAAAACCGGCGATGCTTCTGGCAGATGAGCCTACCGGCAACCTTGATAACATCAACAGTGACCAGATTCATCAAATGGTTCTGGAACTCAACCGGGAGCTATCGATGACCCTGGTTGTGGTGACGCATAATATGGAGCTGGCATCCTACATGTCTCGATGCGTCACCATAGTCGAAGGGCAATTGCAGGACGTTAGTTAGTTTCGAAACCGATAATACCGCCGGTGTGGTCATAGCGGCCTATCTAGTGCCGCCGGA